>JAOAHK010000134.1 GCA_026415275.1 Anaerolineales bacterium | reverse complement strand
GTGATGCTCTTCGTGCGGGGTGTTTTTTATCTATTGCTTATCGACCTGGCAGGCGAAGCAGCGGCAATGGCAACCTTAACAAGTGAGGGCTTCTCAGCTTTTATGGAGCAGACGCTAGCGCCGCTGGCTGCTGTGCCGGCGCCTGCAGTGAGTGCCACGGGCACTTGTCCCAAATGCGGGGCACCCATTTCGCCTACGGCGCGTTTCTGCGGTCAGTGTGGAACACCGCTCCGAATTTGAGAAAAGAGGAGAATGCTATGACAGAACCCTTAACCCAATGCCCCTATTGCGGTGCCAGCTTAAGACCTTCTTTGCGCTTCTGCGAACAATGCGGCGCCGAACTGCGCTCTGCCCAATCTATCCCTGAACCTTCCGACGATTTCTCTGCCAAGGCACAGGAAAGCCCTTTCCCTTCCCCTGCTCCTCCCTCTCCTCCTGGGCCAATGTTTCCTGAAACACCTCGCCAAGAGCCACCGTCTGCGCAGGTATCTTCACCGCAACCACCGCCCTCTTGGACACCTCCTCCTGAACCAGCTCGTAATAAGAGCCGCAGCGGTTTATGGATCACTTGTCTTATCCTTTTAATCGTCTTATGTTTGTTATCGATCTGTGCGGTAGCAGGTTATTGGCTTTTCTCTCAACCTGATTTTCTCTCATCGCTGGGCATTTTCTAAATATGGGGAGGAGCCAACCGGGTAAAAAATTACGTAGCGCGACATTCCTGTCATCCGAATGCGAGATGAATCTCGCCCTACACATTCTGTAAGGCGAGATTCCTTGATTATAGAGCGCCCGCCGTAACGCTGAATGGCGGAATAAATCTCGCCCTATGCGTTCTGGAAAGGGGATTATTGAGTTGTCCTAGTCAACTCATAGTGGTCGATTAGTCTTCCCCCGATGGCATAAAATTCAAAAATAACTCGTTCTGTTTCCATTGTGACCAGCATGGCGCCATATGCGCCATTGAAGCGTTTCTGACTTCCCTCAGCAATCTCGCCAAAATCATATAAACCGCCTCCACCAGCGCCGTTGATGAAATACACCAGTCCATTTACGACTAGGCGTTCATAGTAGTGATCGTGTCCACACAAAACCGCATCGACCCCCCATTCCTTGAACGGCCAACGCATCCAATCAACCGCTCCGCGCTTTCCTGAAGAATATGGTGGGTGATGCATAAAGACAATCTGCCAAGGTTGTGTGGATACAGACAACCGTTCTCGCAACCATTGCGCTTGGCGAGAGCTACGTCCAACCCCGTCCGGTTCGTTTGAGTCACTATTCAAGGCGAAGAAATGCCCTGCTCCCCAGGTGAATTCATAGTAACGCTCGTTGTTGGGAAGCTCGAAATAGTCAAAGTAGGGCTGTGCCCCTTCACTCATCCAATCATGGTTACCCAGGGTGGGGAAAAAACGGTTCTGCTGGCCGCCCTTCCCGTAACTGCCATGATAGGGGTAGATGTATTCATGATAGAACTGCCCAATGCGATGATCGATGGTCTCGCGAGAGCCATCGGGGTAATTATTATCGCCGGTCGTGAGGATAAAATCGGGCTGCCAGGACTTAACCAGCTCTGCCACTTGGCGTGCATCCTCGTTGCCTGAGCCATAATCGCCGATCACCGCAAAACGCAAGACAACTTTGGGAGTGAGGGTTGGACTTGGTTGAGGTGTTTCTGCCGGCAAAAGCGGGGTTGGGGGGAAGGTTGGCTTTGGTGAGGAGTTTGCCGATTCAACCACAATGGCAGTTGGTGGTGAGGTCACAGTTGGTGTAGGCAACGTTGTGCGCAAGGAACAGGCAAACAAGACTGCAGCGAGGACAAGGCTGCCCACCAAGGCTTGGGATGGGTTTGTCTTTCTCATGGCTGCTCTAAGCGATAGACAGTTCCTGCGTGGTCAATCAGGTAGATTTCGCCTTGCTCGTCTTCTCCAAAGGAGGAAATACGGCCCAAATCGCGGAAGAGACGTTGCGCTTGCCAGGTGCCGTCGGGCAGTTGGCGCAAGCCATCCACCCATCCGGCGCAATAATCGCTAAAGAAATATACACCGTTCCATTCTGGCAAGCTACGTCCACGGTATAACACACCTCCAGTCACCGAGCAGCCTTGATCGTGTCCGTATTCGTAGATTGGGGGGATCAACTTGACCCCTGCAGGTGGTGTCCCTTGATATGGATGCGTTCCTTCCAGGTACTTCCAGCCAAAATTTAGGTCTCCAGATGAACCATTGGGCAAGTAATCGATCTCTTCCCATTGGTTTTGTCCAACATCACCAATGTACAAGTCTCCTGTTTGACGGTCAAAACTCATCCGCCAAGGGTTACGTAAGCCGTATGCCCAGATCTCGGGTAAACCACCGCCGTTCACATACGGATTGGAAGTCGGGATTGCATAAGGCTCGCCATTGTCTACGTCGAGGCGTAAAATTTTCCCAAGCAGAGTATTCAAAGATTGTGCGTTGTTCTGCGGGTCACCAGCCGAACCGCCATCTCCTAACCCAAGGTAGAGAAAGCCATCCGGCCCAAAAACAACCGCTCCTCCATTATGGTTGGCATACGGTTGGGCGATGCGCAAGAGAATTTTCTCGCTCGCTGAGTCAGCTAGATTGGCAGAGGGTGGGTTGGCTTGAAAGCGGGCGATGACTGTACTTCCATCCCGGTCGGTGTAGTTGACGTAAAAGTAACCATTCTCGGCGTATTTGGGGTGGAAGGCGATCCCTAATAAACCTTGTTCACTGCCACGGCTGCCGACTCGGTCACGAATGTCCAGAAAAGCGGTGTTGGATAAGTTGTTGTCCTGCCAAAGGCGGATAGTCCCTTCTTGTTCGAGGATCAACAACCTTCCTGATCCATCAGGGGTGTATCCTAAGCCAACCGGAGACTCTAGCCCTTTTGCCACTGCAACCCAGCGATAACTTGCGGGATCGGGAAATGTCAGCGAGACGGGTGAACTTTCAACGGTTGCGAGGGGTTGCGGACTAGCGCTGTCATCTCCCGCAGATTTGATAGGGACGGCGATCTCAGCCGCAGTGGGTTGAGGATTCCCGATTGTGGGTGGAGTAGGCAATGGGCTGAAACCGCTCGATGATTCATTTGGAGTTGGTGCCGTTTGGGTTTGACAAGCAACCAAAATTACGAACAGCAGGAATACATACCAGTAATTTTTTGTCTTTTTTTCTTTCATGGCTTTGGTTCTTCCCAATACTCTGCATCTTCGATGTCTTCGGGGCGAAATTCGCTCTTTCGCTCTTCATATAGTTGGTTTATCGCCGAAGATTGAATTTTCTTTAGGTGTTCCTCAACCACCTCTGAAGGGCAGAGTTCCACAAATAAATAAGCTCCCAACCAGATAATCAAGGCATCATCCACTGGTCCCGGCGCCAAATCTGGGACAAGGAGATAGGCTAACGAAGCGATAGGCAATAATTTGAGCAATGGACTTACGCGCCGATCGGCGAGCAGGCGCAAAATCAACTTGATCCTTGCCGAAAGCTCCCAAAAGAATCCACTGTTGGGTGCGCGTTGAAGTTTTCGATTTGGGTTTTCGTTCATTTCAACCTCCGATTTTGAACAGGTTCATTATACCTTACGTAGAAAACAAAAAAACGAGGCGATGAAACTCGCCTCGTTTTCGACCGAAGTTTACGCTGGACTAAGTCGTTTTTGTCGCCGCAACGACCGCTGCAAAGGCTTCGGGTTGGCGCACGGCTAAATCGGCAAGCATTTTGCGATTCAAAGCGATCTTTGACTTTTTCATCGCATCGATTAGCCGGCTATAGGTGGTGCCATTCGCCCGAGCCGCTGCGTTGATGCGAGCGATCCATAAACGACGTAAGTCTCGCTTGCGTGTGCGGCGATCCCGATAGGCATACCAAAGGCTTTTCAACAAGGCTTCGTTAGCGCGGCGGAAGAGGCGCGAACGGGTGCCAAATTGACCTTTGGTCATCTTGAGCACTTTTTTGTGGTGCTGCCTGCGATAAGGTCCGGTCTTTACTCTCATGCTTCACTCTCCTGCCTTCCCCTGAGCGCCGGTGAGCTTTTCTCACCCGTTGGTAGCACTCAGCGGTCAGCGATTAGGGTATCGTAGAATCCAAAATCCTTTGGTTCTATTCTAAATTTGGCGCCAGACGGAGGACACGTTTGATAATCCCTCGGCCCTTTACCGGGAGCATTTCCTGGAAGAGGCGCTTAGTGCGTTTGGAGGTGCGGCGGCGCAAGTGGCTTTTGCCCCCTTTGGTGCGCACTAGCATCCCTGTTCCCGTCAGGCGAAAGCGTTTAGCAGTTGCTTTGTGGGTTTTGAGTTTGTATTTTCCTTCAGGCAATTTTCGCGGCACAGTCTTTCTCCTTTCACAGAAAGCACCGCGCTCCATTTCGGGCGCGGGCAA
Source organism: Anaerolineales bacterium (assembly GCA_026415275.1). Taxonomy (GTDB): domain Bacteria; phylum Chloroflexota; class Anaerolineae; order Anaerolineales; family UBA4823; genus NAK19. The sequence continues at coordinate 2,574 of JAOAHK010000134.1, read as the reverse complement.
GTTTATTTATCTATCATTATGAGCGGATTACTTTCAGCGCGTGACGGGTTCTTTTTCTTTCTCTTTCTTCTTCGTTTGTTTCCCTGGTGCCAAGACCATCAGCATGGTTCGTCCTTCAAGGGCTGGGGCCTGCTCCACTACGGCGATATCCGCTAAATCTTCTGCCACAGCTTTGAGGTCGTCTAAAGCAATCTCTGGGTAGGTGATCTCACGGCCTCGAAAGCGGATACGAACTTTGACTTTCATTCCGTCTTCGAGCCACCGTCGGGCGTCCCGAACTTTGAGAGACCTATGGTGTTCGTTGGTTTTTGGGCGCAAGCGAATTTCTTTTACTTCAATTTTGGTCTGCGCTTTGCGAGCTTCGCGTTCTTTTTTTGTTCGTTCGTAGATAAACTTTCCGAAGTCCATCACCCGACACACTGGAGGTTCAGCATTTGGTGCCACCTCGACTAAGTCTAATTCCGCTTCATGGGCAATGCGTTGTGCCTCTTCAATTGGGACGACCCCGATGTTTTCGCCCTGTGGGCCGATCAAACGGACTTGGGGTACTTTGATGGCTTCGTTTACCCGATAATTGACCGCGCTGATAAGCTACTCCTTTCTACACTCACACATGATCCTCTAGTACGGTGAAAATTATAGCACGCATCATACCAAAGAAACCCAAATTCGTCAACGTAACATTTTTTGGAATCTTAATAATTTCCTAGACAATAAGTTGAATATCAGGTAAAATATGTATTCGCATTCTTAGGAATTGAGATACCTTGGAGGAATCCGTTGGCAAATATCAAGTCGCAAATCAAACGCATTCGCCAAAACGAAAAGCGGCGTTTACGCAACCGTTATTTTAAAGGTCGTGCCCGTACTTTTATCAAGAAAGCTCGGCTAAACATTCAACGTGGCTCGCTGGAACAGGCTATCGAGGCAACTCGGCTCGCTGTCAGTGCATTGGATAAAGCGGCTGAAAAGGGTGTGATTCACAAGAACAACGCCGCCCGACGCAAAAGCCGCTTGATGAAGCGCCTCGCTGCGTTGCAGAAGCAAGCCGCCGCCTAGGGTTGGGCATCTATCTTTTTGGGGAATCCATAAGCGGGCGCCTCATCGCTCCCGCTTTTTGTGTTATACCAGGGGTGGAGTTTTCACCACCGCAAGGGGGGTTCCTAGCCTACCGGCGCAGGGCCCGAGGTGTCATCCCAAGTGAGAATCTTCTGCGGTGTAATCTTAACTACCACATGCTGCCCTTCGTTAATCATGCTTTGAATGGTGCGGGCACATAAACCTTCTTCACCCATATACTTGGTATAAACCTTGCGCACAAAGTCCCGCGCCCAATCTTCGGGTTGATCGATCAATTCTACAGCACCCTCGAAGATCGCCCCAATGAAGCGCAAACCGCCCCAAGTCTCATCGATGGTCACTGCGCAGTAGGGGTTGGCAACCATGTTGCGATACTTCTGCGAGCGACGGTCGATGGTCACCCATAAGTACCGACCATCCCAATCGTACCATACCGGCACAACGTGCGGTTTGCCCTGCGGGGTGACCGTGGCAAAGCGAGCGATCAGCGGCTGTGCAAGGAAGTTGCGCAGTTTTTCGGGCGTAAACGGGCCCTTGATGGGCAGAAGAGACTGAGCCTCAGTTGTGGCTGCGCACATAAACACCTCCAAAGCGTTCCAAAGCTAACAAAGCTGCGCCCATTAAGCCAGCTTCAAAAGGCAATTGAGAAGCAACCAAAGCGATTTCCGAACAGATGGGGAGACGAAGGGCGTTCATCTGCTGCCTGGCGGGCGCCAAAAGCAGTTCCCCGGCTTGGGATAGCCCGCCGCCGATGACGATGAGCGGCGGAGCAAAGAGATTGGCTAAGTCTATTAGACCAACGGCGAGGTAGCCAGCAAGCTCGTTAAGAAGCTCAGTCGCTAATGCATCACCATCTTGGGCTGCCGCAACGACTTGCTGGGCTGTGGGCTGCTTGCCCAAATGCGTCGGACGCACCTCCGACTCCACCACTTCCGCCGCGCGTCGCTCTAAAGCCGTCGCCGAAACGTACATCTCCCAACAACCCCGGCGCCCGCAGGGACATATCAAGCCATCTAGATCGATGCACAGATGTCCAAAATAGGCTGCCCGTCCAAGTGTGTTGGGTAGGCGTTTGCCTTCCAAGACGACGCCTCCTCCAACCCCGCTGCCCAGCGTGACCATCACCAGGCTGTCATACCCCTTGCCCGCCCCGACCAGATATTCGCCCCACGCGCACATCGGGCCGTCGTTTTCGACCAAAACGGGCAAGCTAAGCGCATTTTCAAGGTGTTGGGCGATCGGGTAGCCTTGCCAGCGCTCCAGATGATCAAAATGGGGCGGGAGAAAGCAACCGGTTTGCGGATCGACATCCAATGTCGAAGAAACCCCAGCGCCGACCACTTGACAGCCTTCACTTCGCGCTTCTGCGGCTAGGGCACGCAGGAGTGCAGCAAGCGCCTCGGCGATTTGCTCAGGGTGGGAATGTACCGGGCTAGGAACCTGCTTTACCTTCAGCCGTTTCCCCGTGCCGTCAGCAATGCCTCCCTTTAACCC
>JAOAHK010000133.1 GCA_026415275.1 Anaerolineales bacterium | reverse complement strand
GGTACAAGCCATGTGGCGCAATCTCGGCCCGCGCGTTGACGTACCTGCTCCCGATGTGGGCACAACTCCGCAAATGATGGGTTGGATGATGGATGAATATTCCAAGTTGGTCGGGCAATATACACCCGGTGTGTTCACTGGCAAGCCCCTAGGTGGAGGCGGCTCTGAGGGGCGAACAGAAGCCACCGGTTATGGTGTGATCTACTGCGTGCGAGAAGCCATGAAACACTTGAAGATGGACCCAACCAAGTGCGTGGCGGCGATTCAGGGCTTCGGCAACGTCGCCCAATATGCTGCCATCGGCTTTGTAGAAATCTTGGGCGGCAAGGTGGCTTGTGTCTCCTGCTGGGATCGCAAGGATAAGACTTCCTACACGTATAGTCACAAGGATGGGGTCAACCCACGCTACTTGCTGACCATTACCGACCAATACGGCACGATCGACAAGGACAAAGCCGTGGAAGCTGGATATATAGTGGAGGACGGCGGAGCTTGGATTAGCAAAGAAGCCGACGTTTTGATTCCCTCAGCCCTTGAGGGGCAAGTCAATGCCGAAACGGTTAAGCAGATGTCCAGCCGAGTACGCATCGTTGCCGAAGGCGCAAACGGACCCTGCACACCCGAAGCAGATGAGTTTTTCAAGCAAAATAAAATCTTCGATATCCCCGACTTCCTGTGCAACGCCGGTGGGGTGACCACTTCCTACTTTGAAAGCGTCCAAAACGACATGAACTTCTATTGGACGAAAGAGGAGGTGTTGCAAAAGTTGGATGTCAAGATGACGCAAGCCTTTCATGCTGTGCTAGAGATGAGCGAAAAAGAGAAAGTGTATATGCGCGATGCAGCCTACATGGTTGCGATTGATCGCGTCGTCAAGGCAATGCAACTGCGTGGCTGGGTGTAAGCCTAGTGTTCCTTTATGTAGAAAGACAGCAGGTCGGTCAGGTTCGACCTGCTGTCTTGTTTCAGCAACCACGAATGGTAACGAACAAACGAATGGAGCGGATGAAAACGACCCGAAAGCTTGGGTTTGAAGACTTTTTACTCTTCCTCCTCCTCTCCCCCTTCAACTTCTGAGGAAGGTTTGCCTGATTCGCCCCCAAATGTAGCCACTAACCCTTGAATAAACGCTTGTTTTTCTTGTGGGGAAAGGCGCGCTTCGGGATGCAAAGGAAGATAAATGGGTAAAGGCATTTCACCACTTTGGACTAACTCTGCGGCGTCCTCTCCTTCATTCCGTTGCACTCCCCATTCAGAAACATTAAGTGCCGCTCGGCCCCGATCCACATCACGTTGGATCAGCCATGATATCGGCGCAATGTGAGAGTACCAAGGCCAAACGGTCTCGTTACTGTGGCAATCGGCGCAAGCTCGAAAAAAGTAAGCACGCGTTCGTGGGCTATCCCAATTGGGTTCGGCAATGGCCGGCGGGTTGGTGTGGTTTCTGCCATAAGGAACAAACTGGAGAGCAAGAAATACGAAAAGACCCAAAGCGAATAATCCGAAAATTACTTTCTTAAGCATCTTGATAACTCCAAAGATCATTTAAGTAAAAATTATATCTTGCACCGTGCTGCAGATAGGTTGTTTCCCCCCAAGATCATGGAGCAGATAGAACTTGGTTGATATAAAACTTATTGATCCTCGGGTCGTCTGGAGTGAGCTTTTGTAACAGTCTCACCTTTTTCTCGGCTTGAATAAATTAAGGGACAATTCCTAGAAAGTGGTTATTTAGTGTGTGAAAGATATAGTTTTGCCACAGGCTAATCATCTGCTCGCGATTGTATTCGTGCGAGGCGAAGGTCTGAATGACCACACGGCCCTCCACGCAGGTTGCTAACAGCCCGTTTAGATTGGCATTCGCTGGGGTCAGCCCCACCAAGAAAGTCGCATCGCCGACAATTTGGTTGTTTACCCGTTTGATCTTCATCAAGTCGCCAATGTCTCCTCGCCAGACAACGCCCGCATCTGTCTAATTGACTGATGCGGTTGGGTTGATTGAGCAGGGGATGTTGAGGCTGAAGCAGGAAGACTTGGCGGGTATTGGGATTGTACCAATCGGTATGAAATTCTATCCCACAAGTATCCAAGATCCATTTCATCTTGGGCACGGCTTCGATTTTTCCTAAAAGGATATCGTCCATGTCCCACATCTCTAGGATCAATGCCGTTTCCCGTTGCAGGTGGGCAACCAAGAACTCAAAATAATCAGCAGGGATATGGCCGGAGGCTTCAGCAGAGATGATGATTAAGTCCCAAGTGGTTGTGCCAAAAAGGACATTCTCTTTTAGACGATCGGTGTTGCCTTCGGTGTCCAAATAGGTATAACCGCCGTCGTCCAAAGCGCGTTTGATGTAGCGTTCTAAATTGGCTTGACTATTGAGGATATCTTCATGAAGTAAGATGCGGGCGTTCTTGCGCAGTTCTTCGAGTGTCGCGGGGCGGCTAGGAGGTTGGAGAGTAGTGCCTGTTTGAGCAGTAAGAGTATTCTGCAATTGCTGCGCTTGCTGCGTCATCTGCAAGGCGAGAGCGGTGCTTTGGATGGCTAGGGCTTCTGCCGTGGCTTGAGCGTTGCTCCCCCCTCCGCCGCTGAGGGCACAGGCGAGCGAGAGGATAGCTAAGAGGATAATCCACGCTGTAAAGTGGAAGATACGCATCGTTTTCATGGAATGTTTCCCTCCGCAAACAGAACGAAAACCTTTGATCGTGAGTGTTGCTGCTGGGAAGAGAGTTTTCAGGGCTGAGGTGTCCTAATTCAAGTATATAACCAGATTAGGGTTTGTCAAGCAGATGCAAGAACACATTTTATTTATGGAGAAGCGAGGTTCATCACTGAACATTGTTTCTTAAGTCCAAGAAATACTTTTTGCGATCACAATCTATTCAGCTCATGAAGCCAACTCAAAAACAGGAACATTCTTCGTACGAGAGTCTTCTAAAGAGCTTGGTCGCTTGAAGGACTGTATAAATGCTTAACACCAATCCGCAACTACCCTGAAGAAAGCCGGGATACGAAGGAAAAAGTACCCAACCCGTTTGATGCAAAACGAGCGTGATGACGTCCGTGAGGAACATCACCAATGCCGGAATTAGAATCCAACTCAACAGCCAAGTCTCAGGTGACTTATTCCCAAGCAATAAATGGAGCAAAAAGGGAATTAGGACTATTGCGCTATGAACATGATAATGCCAAGACACTAGGCAGGTAGCTGCAAATATAGCTAAAAATGCTGCAGCGGAATTGTTTCTATTGATTTTATTTGCAGAAAAATGAAAAGCAACATAAACAAAGGTCAAAATGATACCCACCCACGCAAGTCCCCAACCCAAGGTCGGCAATCCTAGGACAGTAAAATTTTCGCCAAGCATCCTCCAATTAATCATCCCAGTCGGCGCTACGGTCGGATAAGCACCAGCCAAAATCTTCGACAAATCAAGCAGTGTTTGAAAGCCTCGAATGCCAACCATCTGTACTGAAACTAAGACTAAAACTGCGGAAACAATGCCAAATCCCAACAATGTTTTCCATTGTCTTTGGATGAGCAAAACAAATAGCAGCAAAACTAAATTTTGGGGTTTGATCATTAGGATGCCCAGCCTAAACCCAGCCCGCCAGGGTTTGAGCTGTTGATAGGCACGAAAAAATTCACCGGTGGCAATAACCAAAATCATCCCAATCTGTCCCCAATAGATAGAGATGTAAAATGGCCAAAATAGACAACATAGCAGAAGATGACGCCACTTAAAGGGTAAAGATAAGGAACGTAAAAAATAAACCAAGTAGAATATCTGGCCGAAGAAATTCAAGGATGTCCACAAAACAAATGAAAAGATAAGGGAAAACCTTGCCAGGATCTGAAATGGGAGCAAATAAATGGGTAAGAAAAATGTAATCACTGGATAGAACGTATAACTCGAAAGCTCGTCAGATTTCGGAATAAAAAAGTTTTGAATCTCCATCAATTGGTTCAGATCATAAGCAGCTAGATAACCCCGCTGATTTGCCAACCAACCAGCACTACAAAAGGACAGAAAATCACCACCAATAAATGTGAAAAGCCGGTGCAAACAAATAACCATAGAAGATCGAAGGAAATAGAAGACAATAACAGATAACAAAGCAAGATTTACCCATTCCCCTTTCGACAAACCTAGAAAGGGGAGATTTCTTTTTTTTGCCTTTTTATTTTTGAGCATTTCAGTCTATGCCTTTCGACTATGCTAAGTAAACCGTGAACTACTTCACTTAAGGAGGGCTATTTTTCCTCTCATTCGATGGCTGTATTGCGCTCATTACACGCGTAATCAACAAGGCAACAAGCACCAGAATAGGAGAGAGTAATACCAGCGGCGAGAATGGAATAACAAATACAGATAGCAAGGCTAAAGACTTTGCCGCCAAGTTAGAGATTGATTTTGGTGAATGAGCAAGGATATATAGACATGCTGGATAAAGCAAAATGTAATCATAAGCCCGATGGTAGGGAATGACCAGAAGATTGCTTACCAGTGAGAAGGAAAGCACGTATGGGGTTGTGCCTTCTTTATACCAAGTCAAAATTGCATAAAACACAGGAAGGACGAGTAGCCAAATTGGAACCCTACCCTCCCGAAACCCGAAATACCCTGTTGAAACCAGGCCGGGACCTCCACGGTAATCCCCTTCAATGAGGGCTAGAACCCATTCTTCAAGCCAGTTTGAATAAAACCAAGTGGATATTATTATGAGTAAGAGAACAGTGAGAGTCATCCAGAAAAACACATAGATTCGACGTTGACGAAAGCTTTCCATTAGGTAAAGGAAAATTGTAAGCACACTAAGATGCGGTTTGAAGGTGGCTCCTATTGAGGTGGTGAGGATTTCCATCCAAGAACAATTTATCCGAAGTATCAGAAAGGTCAAGCTTAACAAAACAAGAGGTGAAACTTGGCCTGTAATATAAGTGTATAAAGAAGGGGTAGCAAGAGTGAAAAGAAGCGCCACAAACGGTTTCTGATGGGAAGATTTCGGGTAATCAAGATACAGTAGCCAAGCGACGACCGATAAGAAGTTACTTATGACAAGGAAAACGAGCCACACCAGCGTTCCTATTTTGTTTGGGAGGTATGTCAATGGGATGAGCAGAAGAGCAAACCACGGAGGAGAAAAGTACTCCAACTCTTTGTAAGGAGAAACACGAGAAGTTAATCGTCTGGCAGCCTCGATATAATGAGTATAATCGATGAGAACGAAATCAAATTTGCCTCCAAGCTCTAGGAGGATACTAACGAATATGAGCAGTACAAACAGAATCAAAACCCCTTGTTGCTTCACAATCCACTCTGATAAAAATTTGCCAGCCCTATCCATCTGAATTATAGCTTTTATTCAAGGAGAAACATGAAGTTCTTTTCCCAAAACTGGCATCGTTTATCAGTTATTGCCACTCTATTTGTCGGGCTTTTCCTGCGTCTCTATCAAATCGGAAATGACCCCTTTTGGTTCGACGAAATCAATGTTCTTCAAGTCGTGAGTCGGCCAACCCTTTGGGAAGCTATTAAGGTTACTCATGAACATGTCATGGCAATGCCACTTCACTACGCGTTGGTTTGGTTGGTTGGAAAGGTTTCCACGTCCGAGGGATGGATGAGACTTCCCGAAGCGATTTGGGGTACTTTAGCCATTGCAATCGGGTACGTCGTCGCTCGTTATTATCTTACACCTAATCAAGCTTTATTGAGCGCTTGGCTCATGGCTACTTCCCCTCTTCTCATCATGTATTCTCAAGAATTACGTTTTTATGCTGGTTTGGTTTTCTTTTACTTGTTGGTAACTTTTTTAGGGATCAGAGCTATCGAAAGGAACCAATCTTGGAGTTGGCTCCTATTTTGTATTGTTGGAATACTTGGCTTGGCATTCCATGTCCATGTCCTATTTTCATTATGGATCGTTTACGCCTATCTGGGGGCCGACCTAAAGAAAAATAAAGAACGCGGGGCTCTGAGAAGCCTAATTCGCTCGACAATTGTTTTGCTGATCGCCTTTTTAGGATTATTGCTGTCATTTGGACGGTTATCCAAAGAGCCATGGAATCTAGTGAGTGAATCCAACCTCATACACATCATCTCTGCCGGCATCGGTTTAGCAGCGCCATTTCCGCTCCATACAAAAGGATGGATTTATTATTTCGCGGTGACTCTCTTTACAATTGTTGGAGTGCTTTCTTTGAAGATTGGGAGAGATATAGAAAAGAAAAGACTTTATCTCTTGCTAGCCGTTCTTGCTCAGATCGCCATGATCGTGGTTTCTAATCTAGTGGGGAAGTACTTCATTGCCCCAAGGCAGTTCATTTTTCTTTCAGCGTTTTTCTATCTTTTTACTGCAGTTGGTACGAATAGGTTTTATCTAGCAAAAGTAAGTCATTGGGTAGGGGGCACATTAGATCAGAGCAAAGTCATTCCCCTTCTTTTGTTAGCTTTTTATATCCTCTGTGTCATTCCAGCAATTCTACAATACTATCGGTTAGAGAAAGGAATTGTCAAAGGAGGCTCTCCCTGTTCTCCAGAAAGCATGGCAACCAGGCGATCTGATATGCGTTTATCCTGACATAGATGCGGTTACCTACGCCTATTATTGGAGAAAACAATTTGGGGCTTCCATCTTTCCTTGCGAGGAACTCGACAACAATGAGAAACCCAAGGTGCGTTATGTTCTAGCACCTAAAAATTGGGACCCTCCCCCCGCTTTTCATCTGATTTTTAAGCCCTTGCTTCCCACCCTCGATGAGCGATGGATTTGGGAAAAAACAAACTAACATCAAGAACATGGCTTCAAAGCTTGGCGAAAAAAAAGTAACGCTTGATTTCAAGAATATATCAAAGTTAACTCTACACTTAACCTTGTCATCCCAACGAAGCATCCCAAAGTTGCCTATACGGTCAATATATGCTTCTATCAAACTTTGGGATGATGTTCACGTTGTGTTGCAGATAATGTCTATTCGATTCTCTACGTGATGTTCTGGGTAAAGACAAG
>JAOAHK010000132.1 GCA_026415275.1 Anaerolineales bacterium | reverse complement strand
AAGCATCGGAAAGCCCCACCCGAGCAACCCCCACTTGCCCTTCCATAATTGGAACGGCAGTATCCCAAACATACCCTTGATTTGTAGCTAGAACTAGCGTGCGGTGATGAGCAGTGGGTTCAATGGGGTTGGCGGTGATCAAATCCACCGGGAAGGTTTCTCCGTAAGTTGAGGCAAGCACTTGCCCTTGCGAGTCCAATAGAAAAGCATAAGCTACGTTATGGTTGTTGGCTTTGGTTTCTTGCAAAAGACGATGAAGGGCAAAAAGGTCATTGAGTAGGATCAAATCGGTCGAGCGCGCCGCCAGATCGCGAGCCACCGACACGCTCTGCTCTGCCAATTGCGCCGTCATGGTGCGCGTGAGCACCTGACGCACTTGGACAGTGATCCCTAAACCTAAAAGGATCACCAATCCCAAGACGATGCCCAAGATTTTGGAGCGAACACTTACGCCGCCGGCAACATCCCAAAAGCGCTGAAAAAAGGTTTGAAACGAAGGGGAGACCTTCATGGCGGTTATTTCTAACGCGTTGCGCTTAGATCGCTGAGCAACTCGCGCACTCCCTGATAAGCACTATCCTCGATGGGGACAAAGCGATCGACACCAATTGCCTGTAAAGCTATTTGCCCTTGTAGATCTTCGTGGAGGGTCAAGAAGAAGTTTCTTAATTCGAGCTTCAGTTGTGGTCGCAAGGCTGGGTTGACCACCACCGGCGGAATGCCAAACGGTGGCGAGCGATGGATCACGCGCGTCTTTTCGCCAATGGTGACATCACGGGCAAGAAAGAATTCGTAAACCAAGCTATCAACTGCTGCGCCATCAGCGACTTTGTTAGCCACGGCTAAGATTGCCTGGTCGTGGCTATAGGTAAAGAAGATGCGCCCAAAGAACTCCTCGGGNGTGTATCCTTGCTGCTTCACTAAGTACGTGGGATACATCCGCCCGCTGAGCGAGATGGGATCGGTAAAGGCAAAGACTTTGCCGCGCAGATCGGCAATGTTTTTCGCCGGACTATCGCTTGGTACCAGCAACAGAGAATAGTAGACCGTCTCCCCTTTCACCTGCGGCGCAACCAACAGTTCCATGCCAAACTTTTCGTAGCCGGCGATGTAGGCGCTGGTGCAAACAAAGGCAACATCCACTTGCCCTTGTTCTAGGAGGTCGTTGATTTCCAAATAAGTGCGCCGTTGCACCAATTCCACCGGACAGATTCAAGCGACTTTGCAGGGTTTCCAATAGTTGGGTATAGGACTCCACCGTGCCTTGCGGTGAGATCACCGCAGCAACCGCAACACGCAAAGGCAGCATGGCGCTGTTCACTGGAGTGGGCAACGGCACGCGTTGGTCGAGATCGACATAAGCCGCTGCAGGCAGGGAAAGTGTGCTATTACAAGCCGCAGTGAACCAAAAAAAGAAGAAGAGAGACAAATTTTTCCACTTCATCTTCAGCATAGCTTTCTCCGTAGATTAATGATACACTATTTCTGGACGGATTAGATGAAAATCATCTAGCTTTGAGTGGAAGCGATGAACCATACTTCCAAACCTCGTCGGTGGATTACCCCCTCAACCATTCAGTTTACTAAAGAAGCTCTCCGGCAACCAAATTACAGCTTCTGCGATTGGCTGCATGGGATGATCTACGGACGCTGGGTTTTCCTTTACATTTCCATCGGTGTAGGCGAACATCCTCTGGCAAAAGTCTATCGCCGCATTCAGAAAGCTCTCAAATGGCTGCCTTGGTGGGCTCCCAAGATTCATTCAACGCCTTCATCCACTTCCAGCGTAGCAAATGGTTATCACGGAAAAGTAATGCCCGTAACAGCAGCAGCTCGCCTAATTTCGATCAACCAGGAAATCCGCCTGACCAACTTAGAGAAAGTCATTCCCTATCCCCGCGCCCGCGATATTGTCTTAAAAAATCCCGACCACATTGTCGCTTTACAGTGTCCGTGCCGCTCGGCGCGTGCCAATCCTTGCCTGCCTTTGGATGTCTGCCTAGTCGTAGGCGAACCGTTTGCCAGCTTTGTGATCGACCATCATCCCCAAAAAGCGCGCTGGATCACTCAAGAGGAGGCAGTTGCTATCTTGAAAGCTGAACATGCCCGCGGACATGTTCAGCATGCTTTCTTCAAAGATGCTATGTTAGGTCGCTTTTACGCTATCTGCAATTGTTGTTCTTGCTGTTGTGGGGCGATGCAAGCTTATCGGCACGGCACGCCAATGCTGGCTTCATCGGGCTATGTTTGCGAGGTAAACCAAGATTTGTGCCTTGCCTGTGGCGAATGCACCGAGCGCTGTCCATTTGACGCAATAACTGTGGATGATGACCGGGCAACGATAGATTTTTCGGCCTGCATGGGTTGTGGCGTGTGCATCGATGCTTGCCCCCAATGGGCTCTATCCCTGCGGCGGGAGGCAAGCAAGGGAGTGCCTTTAGAGGTTTAGGTGCTGATCACTTATTTGAGTTCGCTTATTCATCCCCCATTTGATGGTGCTTTATATTCACAGGCGGAGACGCCTGTAACTTCGTTTTGTGTTTCCCTCTCCCAGCGGGAGAGGGGCTAGGGGTGAGAGCCGTTCCCCTCCCCCAGTGGAAATGTTGATTGGAGTTATGGGGGACGGAAGGCCGACATCCACATCCCCGTTCATCCGCTGGCGAGATCGCCTAGATTGCCGTGCCTCTCCCATTCGTTTATTTGTGCCCTATTCGCTGACACAGAACAAAAGGCTTCCAAAGCCAATGGGCTTTGGAAGCCTTGCGGAAAGTCATGCGGCGAAGAATGTTACTTCACTACTGGCAGTTCTGCGGCAACCCAAGCGTTGATGCCACCGGCTAGGTTGCGCACATCGGTGTAGCCCAACATGCGCAATGCCATCGTAACGAGGGCTCCGCGGTGCCCTGATTTGCACAAAATGACGATCTTGGCATTCTTATCGGGCATTTGGGAAAGGTTTGCCATGAACTCGTTGACCGGAATATTGACACTGCCCTCGATGTGGCCCTCGGCAAATTCTTCCGCTGTGCGCACATCAACGATGGTGAGTGCCCCGGCTGCCGATGCCAACTCGGTGTTCAAGTCGGCTGCCTTAACCGTATAGAAGCCATCGGGCAAAGCGGAAAGGAAAGCGTCCAAGTCAGCCAGCTTTTGGGCATCCACCGCAGGGGCGGTTCCGGCAACTGGCGCTTCGGGCATGCCCATTTCGACCGCAAACTCGGCTTTCTTCCACCCGTTCAAACCGCCGGCGAGGTTGACCACGTCCGTCCAGCCCAAGAAGCGCAGCGCTGCGGTGATAAACGCCCCACGGTGACCGCTGGCACAATAAACAACGATTTTCTTGTCTTGGGCAGGCAGTTTATCCAAGTTCTTCAAGACTTCACGCACCGGGATGTTCACGGCGCCAGCAATGTAGCCATCTTTCTCAAGCTCTGCTGCCTCGCGCACATCCAAAAGGAAGGGCGGTTCGCTTGCTAAAGCTTCGTTGAGCGCTTGGGCGGTGATGGTGTAGTAGCCCTTGTCCGCCGGCAAGTTGGTCAAGAATTCCGTCCACAGCGACATCCAATCTACTGCGGCACCTACGAGCGGCAATTGGGCGGCTTTCCAAGCGTTGATCCCGCCGGCAAGATTGACGACATTGGTATAGCCCAACATGCGTAAAGCCATCGTCACTACCCCACCGCGGTGACCAGAGACACAATAAATGACGATGGCAGCATCTTTATTGGGTAGTTGATCTAGGTTGCTCAAAATGGTCTCCAGAGGGAGATTGATGGCACCCTCAATGTAACCGCTCTGAAACTCCTTCTCGGTGCGCACATCGACCAAGGTGAGTTTAGCACCACTGGCTAAGTCTTCATTGAGCTTATCGGCTTTGACCGTATAAGAACCTTTGTCGGTTGGTAGGGCAGATAAGAACTCATCTAAAGCTGCAAGGAGGCGTTGGTTCTCGATGGTCGGTTTGCTGATCGATTGTGCCGCAGCCACGGAACCGGTCGCCACCGGTAGTTCTGCCTTTTTCCAGGCGTTCAGTCCGCCGGCTAGGTTGCGAACTTTGGTGTAACCAAGCATCTTCAAAGCGGCAAAAGCCATTGCCCCGCGATGACCGGAAGCGCAATAAATGACAATTGGCTCATCCATACCAGGGAGTTTATCCAGATTTTTGAGCAACTCGCGCACCGGAATATTCACTGCGCCTTCGATGAAACCCTCTTTCTCTAACTCGGCTGGCTCACGCACATCGAGAAGGAAAGGCGGTTGCGTAGCAAGTTCCTCGCTGAGGGCATCTACCTTGACCGTGCCATAGCCCTTATCGGGCGGCATTGCCTGAATGACTTCCTGGAAGAGGGCGAGGAAATCAAGTGGCTCTTCTGTTGGCGTGGGCGGAAGAGGGGTTGGGGTGGGTGGCGGCGCTTCAGTGACCGCTGGCGCCTGGGTAACTTCTGCTACCGGCGCGCTGGGTTTGGCGCAAGCGCCTAATAGAATCGAAAGTAAGATTAATAGCGACACCAATTTTTTCATTTTGCTCCTCCTTCTTCGGTAGTTTTTGAGGTCAAACGCTCAGGGAGCGATTTCTCCTTCATGGATTTTGCTCCAGTAGGGGTGGAATGGACTCAACAATCACAGGCAGATTCGCCTCCAATTCCTCTGGTTTGACCTTGTCGGCGGTCAAGAAAATCTCCGGGTTGCCATGGCAGGCATTGCAGGTCGTTGCCTGAGGGGTGAGGCGTTGGATGTTGTGCGGGGTTGCATACGCCCAGGTGGGCAAAGCATTAAAGTTGGGCAATAAATTAGCGCCATAGAACTGGTAACTAGTGGGTGCAATGGGGATATGGCGCACCGGCACGTATTCGTAGGGACGCACAAAGGTTGGATTAGGATTGCGACCGATAAAGAAGGTCAAGTAGGTGCCTTGAGTCTCGAAGAAGGGATTGCCCGTCTTTTCACTAATTGCCACATGGCAACCATCACAACTGGTATAAGTTACCGAGTGGCAAACTTGGCAAGACAACTTTGTGCCGTGTTGGGTGTGCATTTTAGGCGCGTCCGGACCGGTCAAGGACGCCGCATGGCACGACTCACAGGAGGGGGATTGAAAACCAGCATAGCGATGGTCGGCGGGTGGCATTGCTGCGGTGTCTTTTGATCCGGGGTGACAACTTGTGCATTGGGCAGGGTCGCCATGCAAAGATGATCCGCTGTGACAATCGATGCAATTCATCCGTCCTTGCCGGAAGTGAACATCGCCGGGGATACCCTCGTGCTTCCCCATGTACTCATCGCCGACGCGGCTGCCATGGCAGGCGGTACAAGAGCGTGTCATCGGCGGCGTGCGTTTGAAGAGATGCCCGTCGAACAAGCCGCCACCGGCAGAGATAGGTGTGCTGACATGGCAATCGCCGCAGGTGGTGTGGCATTTGGCACAGTGGTTATCAAAGGCTTGTTGTAAAGCGTCATGATTCTCCGGCACACTGCGGGCGTACATAGTGGTAAAGTAGCCTTGCTGCGTATAGTGTAGGCTATTCACGTAATGCTGCTGGACATTAGGATGACACTCTTTACAAACCGAGTTCTCACCCTCACTCGGGCGGTGAATTAAGCCCTGATGCGCGGTCTCTTTGTCGTCCGATTGCGTTCCGCCGTGACAATCCACACACGACTTTTGACCATGAACGTCTTTGGAAAACGCCTCGATGTTGACCATATACTTTTCCCAAGGCTCCAACGGAGCCACCGAACCCCCTCAGCCAACCCCCTTTGACTCACTTTCACCAGCCTCTTCCTTTTTTGCAGTATCCGTGATGCGTTGCTGGTCGCTGTGGCAGGCAACACAGGCATCTTGAGCGGTGGGTGCTTGGGTGGGCTCAAGTTCTATGGTCTGTGCAGACGCAGTGGTTGTAGGTGTTGCTTCACCGACTTCGGAAACACTTACCTCAACCGTCTCAGGAAGTTGGGCAGGAGTAGCCGGCGCGCTGCAACCGTAAATCAGCCACCCGACACCGATCAACAAGAGAAACACCAACAGAATCTTGCGCATCATGCACTCCCTTCGACCGTATTTGCCTCATTTTACAAAAGATTTCTTTATGACAACAAGTGACAAATATAACCTTTTATTATAAGACTTGATTATTGGACTTATAAGATAAACTTATTCTGGTGTGACATATATCACTTGTAATTCTTATGTCTTCTATGTTAAAGTTGAAGGTGGAGCAAATCGGAAGCATGTTGGATATCCATCAATTGCACATCTTCTTGACTGCGGCAGAGACGCTCAGTTTTACCCGTACGGCTCAGCGATTGCACATGACTCAGCCCAGCGTGAGCCAACACATCCAGGCATTGGAACGGCACTTTGGTTGTGAGTTATTCCTGCGCAATGGGCGCAACTTGGAGCTCACGGATGCTGGTCTCAAGCTTGCTTCGCTTGCCCAAGAAGCGGTTTCCCTTTCTGCCCGCATCGAGAGCGAAATGGCTTCTCTGCAAAAGGGTGTTGTCGGCCATCTAATCATCGGTTGTTGCACAACACCTGGGAAATATATCCTGCCCAAGCTGCTCACCAGTTTTCACGACCGCTACCCGCGAGTGCGGGTAACCTGTAATGTGCTGCATCAACGCGAGGCTATCAAACTCCTTTTAGATGGCAGACTGCATTTTACATTAACCAGCCTGATCGAAGAGGTCACCCCTGAAGTGGAGATGATGCGCTTTGTTTGTGACCGTCTGGTTCTTATTGCCCCGCAAGACCATCCCTGGGCAATGAGGGGCGAAATCACTGCTGAACAGCTCTTAGAAGGCCGCTTCATCCTGCGCGAAGAAGGTTCGGGGAGTTATGACGCCATTCGCAAAGCGCTCAACGAACTAGACATTTCGATTCATGATTTGAACACCATTCTAACCCTGGGAAACTCGGAGGCAATTGCCCTCACCGTGCGCGAGGGACTGGGAGTGGGGTTTGTCTCGGAAAAAGTGATTGAAACTTTGGGATTAGAGGGGTTCGCGCTAATTAGGATAAGAG
>JAOAHK010000131.1 GCA_026415275.1 Anaerolineales bacterium | reverse complement strand
CAATAATACGATCAAAAACAGCACGAACCAAATTGGCCAGACCCAAATAGCGCCAAGGTAAAGAGTGGCAACAGCTTCAACTAATCCTAAAATGAGCGCAGCAACCACAGCGCCGCTGGTGCTGCCTAAACCACCAAAGGTTACGATCACAAATCCTTTTACCATCCACTCCCAACCGATATGTGGATTGAGGTAATACTTGGTGCCTAGTAGGATGCCGCTAAAACCGGTGACCACAAAGGCAAGGGCAAAGGTCATACCGAAAACTTGCTCAATGTTGATCCCGACGACCTGAGCACCGGGCACAGACTGAGCAACCGCACGCATTGCCTGTCCTGTCCGAGTGTACTTGAAAAACAAGCTCAACGCGATAATTGCCACCAGCACAATGGCGATTAAGGCTAGTTCGTGCCAGTTAATCTGGATAAAAGCGATTTTCAATGCCCCTTCAACCAAGACCGGGATCGACTTCACGCGTGGACCAAAAACCTGCAAAACGACATTTTCCAACAAAATACCCGCACCAAGCATAAATAAGACCGTTGAAAATTCCCAATTGGGCTTTTTGAGCAACGGATTAATCGTAAAGCGATACAGCAGCCAACCAAACAAAGCCATAAAACCCATCGATAACAAGGTTGCCAGCAGAAATGGCACTCCAAAAGCAGAGAGCAGATACCAAGTGAGGTAAGCACCGATCACGGCAATCACGCCATGCCCGAAGTTGAACACGCGACTGACGCCATAAATGATCGTTAAGCCTAACGCCATTGCAGCATATAAAGAACCCGAGATGAGACCACTAACGAGAGCATTGACAAAGTTTTCCATGCTGCTCCCTCCTAAAAATAAGCCTTTTCGATTTCTTCTACTTGAATTTCACCCCCCTTGCGCTCAAAGGCAATTTGACCTTTTTTCATCAAGTAGATGCGGTTGGACATTTCCAGAGCATGTTGGATCTCCTGCTCAACAATTAAGATCGTCATGCCGCGCTCTTGATGGATCTGACGAATAGCATCGAAAACAGCCATTTTCATTCCAGGTGAGAGCCCGATAGAAGGTTCATCGACCATCAAGAGAGAGGTCTCGCTCATCAAACCACGCCCAATGGCAACCATACGTGCTTCTCCACCGCTCAGGGTGGAGCAAAGCTGGTCTCGCCGCTCTGCCAAGCGGGGAAAGATATGGAAAACAAATTCCAAATTCTTTTTTGCTGCGGAACGGGCATGGCGAGGATAAGCGCCTAAATAAAGGTTTTCCAGCACAGTCATATCGGTAAATAGGTGACGTTCTTCGGGAATGTAGGCTAGGCCGCGTTCGACAATCTGATGCGCCGGCAACCCGGCAATTTCTTCGCCTTTAAACTGTATAGAACCACTTTTTGGAGGTTGCAAGCTGCAAATGGCTTTAAGCAGTGTGCTTTTGCCATGGCCGTTGGGGCCAAAGAGCGCAACCACTTCGCCTTCTTCAACGTGCAAGCTGACCCCGCGCAAGACTTGCAAGTCAGCGTAATAACAATCCAAATCTTTAATGGCGAGCATCACCGACGCCTCCTTTGCCACCTAAATAAACCTCGACCACACGTCGATCTTTGGCTACTCCAGCCGAATCGCCCAGGTACAAAACTTGTCCATCACTCAGGATGAGCATTCGTTTGGTCAGGCTGATGAGAATATCCAACAGATGCTCAATGATAATGATGGTGATCCTCTTCTCTTGGTTGATGCGGCGCAAGATCTCTACAAAATTACTGATCTCTACCATTGAAAAGCCCGCCATTGGTTCATCCAGCATGAGCAGTTTGCAATCCGTTGCTAATGCCGCTCCCAGCATCACCAATTTTGTCGTATACAGATCGAGGTTTCGCGCCGGGCGGTCACGCACCCCTTGCAAGCCCAGTAATTCCAAAACTTCATCTGCGTTTCTGGGTCTTTTAGCACCAAAAATTGCCCCAACCCGCAGATTATCATAAACGCTCAGAGTATGAAACGCAGTTGGAATTTGAAAAGTGCGGGCAATGCCTAAATGGCAGATATGATCGGGCTTAGAATTAGTAATTTCCCTGCCTTCGAAGAAAATCTTCCCCGAAGTTGGCGGATAAATCCCTGTAATTACATTGAACAAAGTGGATTTACCTGCTCCATTTGGGCCCGCAATGCCAAATATCTCTCCTTCTTCAACCTCGAAAGATACATTTGAGAGAGCGACTAATTTACCGAAACTCTTCGAAATGTCTTGGGTGGCGAACATAAACGCTCCTAAAGGCGATGATCCAACCTAAGCATTTTCCCTCACCCTAACCCTCTCCCAAAGGGAGAGGGGATTTGCTCTCTCCTTTCAGGAAAGTGTTTGGGTTAGAGGTTTCTTTATAAAAGCACCGTGGTCGTCGATCTTCCTCACCCCAAGCCTCTCCCAAAAGGGAGAGCGGATTTGTTCCCTCTCTCCCTTCAGAGGAGGATTGGGATAAGGTCTACTTAACCCAAGGCGGCAGTTGCGGTTGTGCCTTTTGATATTTGGTCGGACCGACAATCAAATTCTCCCCGCCCCAGATTTGATACCACAGGGTGGGGATGAAATCAGCGCCGTATTTGGATTGTTGATCGGTGGTGGTGAAAACATGAACGCCAGCCAGACCCGTAAAGGTTGTGGTACGGATATTCTCAATCACCTTATCATAGCAGTCTACGCAGCCGGCCTTCTCGACCGCCGTCACCCAAATATCGAAGCCATCGCGAGTTACATAGGCATAGATCGATTTGGGTTCTTCGTTATATTTGGCGATCCAGCGTTGTTTGTAATCCTCTACGCCAGCCCCGACTGGGTTAATGCTGGCAGTCCATAACAACCCTTCTGCCGCTGTGCCAGCCAATTCTAAAAATTCGGGAATTGAAGGCGTAAATTGCATAAAAACTAACGCATTCAGTCCCTTCTCGCCGAATTTTTCGGAGAACTGCACCATAAAGCGCGCCGCATCGGTAGGATCAAGGTTCCAGAAAGTTACATAGGCTGGTTGAGCTTGATCAATTTTTGAGAGAATGGGGCCCCATTCCACTACCCCGAACTGAGTAACCTCGTCAACCACAATCTCATAGCCTTGCGCTTTGACCAACTCGGCGAATTTATCGGCAGCCAGGATGTTATAGCTGTAGTCCACTTTGACAATGGCAATCTTCTTGTTAGGTTCTTGCCAACCCATTTTTTGCCCCATTTCAAACAGATTGGCAGCAGCATCGATTCCATAAGAGACTTCACTGGGGCAATATTGAAAGACATTACCGTATTTCTCTGGGTCTTGTGCCACCACTTCAGTATCCAAGGTCATGGCATCCGCATGGAGGAAGGGCATATCATACTCGCCAAATACGCGCGCATCCACGCCCGAATCCGCGTAGCCGGTGATCACCACATCAACCTTTTCGCCGATCAAGCGCTCACCCACCGCTTTGATCTTTTCAGCTTCCAATGCGCCAACATCACCTGGCACCAGTTTAAGCTGTCGGCCCAGTAAGCCACCTTTGGCATTCTGCTCATCCACGGCCATTTGTAGCGCCTTGAGCATTTGTTCGCCATCGCTGGCATAGGGACCGGTAAGCGGCAGTGGCGCGCCGATCTTAACTTCTGCTTTACCGCCGCCGCACGCCGACAGCATCAAACTTAGAGTGACCAGAATTGTTATCAAGAGCCAATATGGGGATTGACGGAGGTTCATTCTTTTCTCCTTTCTACAGGAACTCAGATTAGATAAGAACACAGTAGAGAATGAGGGGATGTCGGCTAATCAAGTAAATCTCGAATATCTGACACTCCTTTCTTCTTCAGTAATCGGCAGAAACAAAATCTTCGGGGGGTGGTAGCCATTCGTCGATATTGCGCAAGATACGGGGAACCAAGGTATAGCGGGTGACAGTGACCCCCGGCAAGGAGGGTAGCCCATGTCGAATAAACTCACGCAACTCATCGTTATCCTTAAATCGCGCCTCGATGGAAACCTCCTGCGTGCCTTGTCCGAAGGCAACATAGGTAACCATTGGCATTGCCATCAATTTCTTGAGCACTTCTTCTTCGTGTTGGGGTTCGACCTCTAAGAAAATATCGGCTGCGGTCACATAACCAAAGGCAGAGGGTTCCAGAATTGCAGTTAGCCGCATCGCTCCACTCTGGACGAGATGTTCAATGCGTTTCCGGACGGTGCGTTCATTCGCCCCAATCTGGCGGGCAATCTCTGAGGCACTGGCGCGCGCGTTTTTATGGAGGGCAAGAATAATTTGGTAATCGAGGCAGTCAAATGAATTATGGCGAGTAGGCATTATTGTTCCGTTTCGGAATAATATATTGCCGAATATGATATTATTATATCCAGAATCGGAACAAATGTCAAGGACTTCTGCTTACTCAATTTATAATTTCCTAAATCGCTGCTCAGCAGTTCAAGAGTGCGAGAATCGCTGCTTGGAGGTATCCTAAAATGTTCAACGCAAATTGGCTAGTTTACTCGTTAATTTCCCTATTCACGTGGGGGCTATGGGGTTTCTTCGGAAAAGTCGCATCACGGAGTATATCTGGAGAGGGATTGGTTTTAGTCTCAAGCATCGGCTGGGCAGCAACATTCCCAATCCTCTTTACCGTCTTTCGCTCCCATCTGCGTCCCTCTCTGGGGAGCGGCGATTTGGCATGGGGGGTTTTGGCAGGGGCTGCAGGCAGTTTGGGCATGTTGTTCTTTTACTTCGCCCTAGAGCGTGGAGAAGCATCTCGCGTAGTAGCAATTACGGCAGCTTATCCACTGATCACTGCATTGTGCGCTTTCTTTTTACTGGGAGAACAATTTTCACTTTCAAAAGTCATCGGTTTGGTTTTTGCTTTGATTGGAATTGTCATCCTTTCCCGATGAAATAGGGCAATTTACCCCAAAATATAAACACATCCGAGAAATTTTTCAGTTCGAACAATTTAGTTTCTGTTCGGTTGGCAACCGTATTCAACGTTTCGGAAGGTGATCTCCAAAGTAATGTCATCCGATGTCAGGCGAGCCATATCCTGTTTCTTTCCTTTCTCTGTTATATCCGAACCCTTTCCTTCCAGCCAACATCAGTCATTATGCTTTTTCATCGATCTTTTCGGTTACCATGATCACGCTCGGTGAATGGCTAATTAAGGGCTTTTTATCGAAGCTTCCATACGTAGCTCGAATGATAAAACCGCAGCTTTCGATCTCGCGCACGAAAAGATCTAGGTCGGCTAGGGCATAAACTTGCCGGTAAACAAAGCGCTCCACTTCGCCGTTTGGAAAGAGCTGATCATACGACCATTGCACCTCAAACCAGGCTTCTCGGCGCTGCCAGGTGGTGAACACTTGCACCGGATTTTGGGTACTAGGATGGAGAAATACCTCTTCCAGTTCGGTTTCGACTTTGGCAGGCAAAGTCTGCAAAAGGGCGGGATTGGGGAAGCTGGTCACAAAAGCACCGCCATTTTGCAGAGATCGCCAAACGCTGCGCAAGAGAGCCAGCCGTTGCGGAGGAGCAAAGGTGGAATACGTGTTGCATGGCAATAGGGCGAGGCGAAACACGGGCGACAGACCAAAGCTGATCATGTCGGCGCAAAAGACCTTTGCTGTCGCCCGCCCCCGCAGGTAGCGCAACATATTCAGGTCAACATCAAAGCCAATCATGGTATAACCGCTATTCTGCAGGGCATGGAGCACGCGCCCTGTGCCGCAACCAAGTTCTAAAATGGGGCCACCGTAGCGGCGCGCTAGTTCTAGGTAAAACGGCAAATCTTCGCTGTAATTGGCGTGATGAGCGTGATATAGGGGAGGAAAAGGATTCATGGACAAAAAATCCTTGACGATTGGGCGGTATCCGCATTATACTCACCTCTGGTTGAATCGGGGTGTGGCGCAGTACGGTAGCGCACCGCGTTTGGGACGCGGGGGTCGGCGGTTCAAGTCCCCCCGCCCCGACCTGGCAAAAAAGGCAATGCGGGTTATGTCTGCATTGCCTTTTTATTTTAGAACAACAGGCCGAGTTATTCTACACAATTACTCTGTAATGATTTCCACTTCGGCGCTCATCCCCCAGCGCAAGCCGGGCAGTTGCTCTTGCAGAGCAATCATCACCGTGTAAACCACATCGCCACCCAAGAGATTGGCTTGTGGGGAGATTTCGTTAACTTGACCTTCGACCTCTTCGCCAAGGGCGTCAATCCAGACAGTTGCCTTCTGCCCAACCTGCACACGCGCCACATCCCGTTCGTTCAAATCCGAAGTTTCTATCACAAATTCGCTCAGGTTTCCCAAGACGGCAACCACACTTCCCGCCAGAACGGTCTCGCCCGCGCTGGCTTCGACCGCCGTGATCGTGCCGTCAAAGGGAGCTTTCAGCGTGGCTTGCTCAAAGGCGGCACGGGCTTTTTCCAGTTGGGCTTGGGCGTTCTTGAGACGGGCTTGCGCCATCTCCATCGCTTTGGGATCGGGCCCCTCTTTGACTTTTTCATAATCCGCCTTAGCTTTCTCCAGATTTGCCAAGGCGGTCTGACGGCGGGCTTCTAGCTCCAAGCGGCGCAGGGCGTTCTGATGGTTGCTTTCGGCGGCATCTAATTTTTCTTTCAGGGCGCGGCGGGCGGGGTCGGATTCGGATTTATAGCGCACGGCTTCAAAGGCTTGGCGGGCTGTTTCGAGTTCAAGTTGAGCGATTTGCATGGTTTGGATGGCATCTGTCCCGCTCAAGTTAGTAGATGCCAAGAAATAATAGAGTTGATATTCCGCTTCGCGCACTTCAGCATAGGCCGCCGCAATGGCAGCGAATGCTTGCGCTTTGGCAAGCGGTGCGTTGGTGTAGAGGTCGTCTAAGGCTTGTTGAGCAGCCAGCACTTCCAACTCAGCGGCGGTCACTGCCGCTTGCAAAGCTTCTTTGCCGGCCAATTCAGCGATCACCTGTCCGGCAGTTACTTCCTCACCCGCTTTGATCAAGATGGTTTGAATTTGTCCGCTCTGGGCGAAGCTCAACTTGGCTTTTTGGCGTGGCACAACCGTCGCCGATGCGCGGATACCG
>JAOAHK010000012.1 GCA_026415275.1 Anaerolineales bacterium | reverse complement strand
AGTTAGAAGGGAGTGGTGGGGTGAGGAGAGTTAATCTTACCCTTGCTTGGCGAGCACCAATGCCGAATAAACCCCGGCTTCCTTCGTCAAGGACGTCAATCTTGACCTGACTTGATGGAACTCCTAACTGTTCAAGCCCTTGTTGAATAGCTTCAGGGACGGTTGGAGCAATGATTTCTAAACTCGTTCGTTGCTCGTTCATTTCTTCTTTCCTGCACTTTTTTGCGGAGTAGATGGGGAACGAAAACTAAAAAGATTTTGCCAATTGACTTTACCCATCGCTGCGTACTGAAGGATGCCAACAACGTTGCTGGTGACAAAGTATAAAGCCAGCCCAGAAGCGAGGGTGAAAGAAATGTAGCCAATGAACAGAGGCATGTAGATGTTCATCATTTGACTCATCTGAGCTGTTTGGTCGCCGGGTTGGGCTGGTGGGGGAGTCATCAGTTTTTGTTGAAGGTAGGTTGTGATCACAACCACAATGGCAAGCACGGGAATGCCAATCCCGAAAATGGGCAGGCGCTCGGGCTGGCTCAAGTCCATCCAGAGAAACCGGTTGTTTAGGGGGATGAGGTCTGCCGCATTGATAAAGGAATAGAGATGCTTAGAGAGGTCTAGGAGTTGATAGGGGGTTGTGGCAAGGGCGCGAATAATAGCTTGATAGAGTCCAATGATGATTGGAAACTGAATTAAGAGGGGGAGACAAGAGCCGAATGGATTAATACCCATCTCTTGGTAAAGGCGCATCTGCTCCTGAGAGAGCTTTTGCTTGTCATCTTTATACTTTTTTTGAATTTCTTGCCACTCTTTGGATTTTTGTAATTCCTGCATCGCCTGTGCGCTCTTCATTTGGCTTACAGTAAGCGGGTGTGTAATTAAGCGGATCAGGATAGTAAAGATGATGATGGCAATACCAAAGTTGCCAATTAAACTATAAATGTACAATAGGGTGTTGACCATTGGATTGATGATGATTAAGTCCCACATTTACTTCTTCCATTCTTCACTTTATTTTACCGGTTGATAGGACCAAGATTGTCCGCCATCTAGGTTTAGGGCGACAATCAGATTGTCTTTAGCGATTAAGGGTATTAAGATAACCTCATCTGCTGTTAAAGCTGCACTTAGTATTTTACCGTCAAATTTCTTTGGTTGTTGCCAAATAAGGTTTCCTTTTGTATCTATGGCATAAAGGTCTCCAGCCTCATTGCCAATGTAGATCACGCCATTATGAAAAGTTGGTGAAGCGGTGATCGCTGCGCCAGTGGGGATTTTCCATCGTTCGGCTCCACTTTTTGAGTCTAATGCGATCACATTCCCAGCAAGGTCTGTTAAGATGATTTGGTCTTCTATCAAGATCGGCGATCCCCAAACCCATTGCGAAGCTTTGTAAGTCCAAATGTCTTTCCGAGTGCGGAGATCGAAGGCATGAAATAGGTTTCCGAACGTGCCGAAATATAGAATGCCCTCATTGCTCAATACTGGGGCGCTAGCGATCGCTCCTTCTAGCCGATCGGTTTTCCATAGCAACGCGCCATCCTGCGTTTGAAGAGCATATAGGTAATGGTCTAGACAAGCCACATAGATACAGGCACAGTTTGTATCGTAGACTGGCGTTGCCCATATCGGGGCTTCGGTTTTAAATTCCCACCGTTTGTTTCCCTTGCGATCTAAGGCATAGAGCAAATTGCCATTGGTAGGAGCATAGATGCTATCCTCGGTGACAAGCGGACTAGCAATGAAAGGATACTTTGATTCTTCAAATCGCCATTGTTCACTGCCGTTACTCGGATTCAGGCTGTAGAGGATGTGATGAAAGCCTCCCACAATCAACTGGTCGCCTTCTGGGCTAAGTGCCGGGGAGGCATAAAAAGAAATTTTGTTATCCACTTCTTGAGGAAAACGCCAGATTTCTGAACCATTTTTCGCTTGAAGGGCGTAAACATGAGCTTGGTAGGCTACATAAACAACACCATCCTTAATAGCCGCCCCCGGCCAGTTGGACATCATCGAAGCCGGTGAACAGGCTGTTAGGGAGGCGGCTGTCACGAGAACGCCAAATGCGAAAATAAGCCATTGAAGGAATTTTTTACTGCGCTCACTATGGCGAATGAAAATTCGTACAAAGTTGACAAAAATATTTAATCGCAATGCATCCATGTTATGTGCTCAACATTCTGTTTGTGTATTTAGGGGACTGGATCATAACCACCTGGATTGAAAGGATTGCAGCGAAGTATGCGCCAGATAGCCAAGAGTCCACCCTTCAGCAGTCCATGTTTATAGATCGCTTGATAGCCATAGTGTGAACAACTTGGGTAAAAGCGGCATGTATTAGGTGGCAACGCTTTCGAAAGGGTCATTTGATAAAGGCGGATTAAGGCTAACGCTGGGAAACTGAAGATGTTAGCTGGTGTCAGATGTAGCTCGCGCAAAGAAGGTTCAGGCGGTACTTCAGGAGGCAGTGGTTTTGGATTCGTATTGAACATCTTCAATCAATTGTTGTTCTATCAAAATCTTTGCCATCGCTTTGGTGATTTGGACGAATTTCGCCTGTAGGATAGGTTTACGAGCTAGAATAACCAGATCATACCCATCTCGAATTTGCTCCAAGAAGGGTTGAATGCTAGCTCGTAAACGACGCTTGGCTCGATTTCTCTGCACGGCATTTCCGATGGATCGCCCGGCGGCTACCCCGACCCGCACTCGCCCCGTAGAATTTGGATTAACGATCAACACAAAAAGCGGGTGAGCCGTCGCTGTACCTTGTTGGCGGACCCGCTTGAAATTGGTTGACCCTTTCAAGCGAAAATTGCGGTCCACAAGAGCGCTTTATTAAACGCAGATCAGGATACCGATGGCAGAATTCCTAACGTCAGCTTTTCCAGTTCACATTCTTCACGTGATTGTTTTTCTTAACGGTCAAACGATAGCGGCCTTGCAAACGGCGGTTTTTTAAGACTTTTCGACCGCTTGCAGTTGCCATGCGGGCGCGAAAACCGTGCACGCGGGCGCGTCTTCGTATTTTGGGTTGATAGGTCCTTTTAGGCATCGTATCTTCCTCTATCCTGTTTTGATTTCCATGACAAAAAGCTATTATAACCCATAGGGTTATAATCCGTCAAATTGGGAGAAATCCGACCTGCTCAACGCGCGAAAAGCAAGGAATCCCAACAGCAAGGGATACCAAAATGTAAAACCTCGATAGGCTAGGGCAAGCACTGCAGCGACACTCAATTGAATATAGAAAGACGAAAGAACTAAAGTCATCGCTCCTTCGACAAATCCGATCCCCGCCGGTGTTGGTGAAACGATCATGAAGAGATAACCTACGCTGAACCCAGCGATAACAGTACCAACAGAAATAGGTACATTAAAGGCTAAAAAAGTACAAGTTAGGATCAAAATCAGTAATAACTTGTTGAATAAACCAAGTAGCAGCGGACTGAGCAAACTACGCTGGTCAGAACGCAGAGCCTCAAGTCCATCCGAAACTTCTTGGGCGAATTCATGAGCTCGCTTTTCTGAGAGATAGTCGTGGCGGAGAAAGGGAAAAAGGATGCGGTTGATAATACGAGCAATGCGGGCTAGAATGTTCCCAAGCGTAACGGGTGACCTAGCCCCAATGTATATCAAGGTTGCCATACAGACCGCTAAAAGGAGTAAAACTACCGAAGCTATGATCTCAGGAGGGTCTAAGTCATCGCGACGAAAAAGCACGATTAATCCTAAGGCAAGCACACATAAAAAGGCGGCATAATCAACTAAGACAAAAAGAATTCCAGCCAGAGTGACTTTCCCCACAGGAAGCCCACTCTTCCGAGCTTGTGAAATGAATACCGCCATGCCGCTCATTCCAACAGAGGGAGCAACAATGTTTGCAAAATTTGCTGCCAATGCTAAGGTTATTAATCGTTTCAGGTAATCATGGGTGCCTAAAGCATGATAAATGGATTGATATGTGGCGCCAAGATTGATGAGCCAAATGGATTGCAGAATCAGAGCAAGGAGTAGAAACCGCCAATCACCTTTTTGTAACGTTTCCCAGATGAGTTGAACCTCACCGAACCGGGTAATTAGAAAAACAATTCCTAGCAAGATCAGGACTGCAAAAAGGAAGCGACGCATTGAGGCAGCTCAGTGCGATATGAAGGGAGGCGGAGAGAATTATTCCCTCCGCCGGTCGCCCATACCAATTACAAGGCTTGCGTAATAGAGTAGTTGCAACACAGCGGTAACGAGGGCGGCGACATAGGTTAATGCTGCAGCATTGAGAACCTGATTTACACCGCGCATTTCCTCTTCGGTGGCAATCAGTCCTGATTCGAGGAGCAACCGCTTAGCTCGTGCCGAAGCATTAAATTCAACGGGTAGAGTTGCTAGTGCAAATATGGCGCCACCAGAAAAGACTAGCACGCCGAGCCACGCCAATTCTGGCGAGCGCAAGAGGAAACCGACCATAAGAAGAATCCAGCCTAGGTAAGAGCCAATGTTCACAGCGGGAACTAGCGCGGATCGCAGTTTGAGCGGAGCATATCCTTCGTGATCTTGAAGGGCATGGCCTAGTTCATGGGCAGCAACTGCCAACGCTGCAACTGAAGCTCCGCCATAGACGCCTTCTGAAAGCCGTAGCGTTTTATCGCGCGGGTCATAGTGGTCAGTGAGTTGCCCGTGAATTCCTTCAATGCGCACCGTATGCAGTCCACTATAGCGAATCAATTGTGCTGCGGCTTGAGCGCCGCTAATGCGCAAGCGGGAGGGCACTCGACTCCACTTAGAATAAGAAGAATTGACATAAAATTGGACAGCCAGCATGAGGATAAAGGCTGGTGCCATAAAAATCAGATAGTAAGGATCGAAGAAAAACATCGTTGTCCTCCTTTCAGTCTACTTTGAAAGCAATTCGATAGCTTGGTCGAGCTGAGGGTCTTTCCCTGCAGCGTAGTCTTCTTCAGTCATTTGCACTTCAATATCAGGGGTAAGACCAGTGCCCTGAATCGTTCGTCCATTTGGGGTTAACCAGCGCGCCACCGTAATTCGCACTGCACCTTGGTTGTTGATCAGATCGTTCCACACTTGAACCGATCCTTTTCCATAGGTGGTCACACCCAGCAGTTTGCCTCTTCCGAGGTCTTGAATAGCTCCCGCTACAATCTCTGATGCTGAGGCGCTTCCCTCGTTGATCAGAACGATTAATGGAATCTCTGTGGCTAATCCTTTTCCACTTGCATTGAAGGTCTCTTTTCGGCCATCACCATAGACTTCATAGGCAATTACACCCTCTTTGATAAACTCAGAGGCAATATCAATGGCAGAATTTAACAGTCCACCTCCGTTGTTGCGTAAGTCTAAAATCAAACCATCCGGATTTTCGGCTAAGAGTTTCTTCAGCATGGTGCGAAAGTCTCGGGTAGTGGTTTCATCTCCAAATGCCAACAGACGGATATAGGCGATGTTGTTTCTCTCCATCCGTCCGATGACATTGGTTGATTTAATACTGGCGCGCACAATCTCGACGTCAAATGGTTCTTCGACGCCAGGCCGCTTGATCGTAAGAATTACTTTGGTGCCTGCTGGGCCAAGCACTCGTTGGCGAACAAGTTCACCATCAATGCCTGTCATGTCCTCGCCATCAATGGCAATGATTTGGTCGCCAGGCCTTAATCCGGCTTTTTCGGCGGGTGAACCCATCATGGGAGCGATGATGGTTAGATATTCACGCGTCGTATCCACGTAGGCACCAATGCCCTCATATTGAGTGCCAGTGATCTGCGCTTGAAACTCTTTAAGTGATTCTGGATCGATGTAAGAGGAGTGTTCATCGCCGAGTGCATCGACCATTCCTTGAATGGCACCGCGCATTAGTTTGACATCGTCAACTGGTTGTTCAACATACTGTTCGTGGATCAGCCGCCACGTTTGCCAAAACGGAGCAAATAGCTCATTGACGCTTGGGTCGGGAGAAGTATCAGGCAAGGGCTGTACTTGAGGGGTTTCGCCAGGTGTAATAAGGAATGAGGTTTCTTGAGATCCGGCTGAAACTCGCCCTGCATAAAAGCCCGCTAACGTTGCCCCAATGACAACAAAAAATAGGGCAAAAATAATCAGAATTGGAGGTCTTTTGCTTTCCATAAATATTCCTCAAGATCGCGTTAGTTTTCGACCAGTATCCCTAAATCAGATTGGCTTTCTCAGATATACGATTAAAACAGAAAAATGTAAACATAATCTATAGAAAATATTAATGTTCGTTATGAACTTGAGCCAACCATTTTTCTAAATACTCTTCAAAGGTAATAACCTCGGTCACTGAAGATATGTAATCCAAGAGGGCAAAACCATCCAGAGGGTAAAGAGGGTGACAAGAAGTTGGTTTAGCCCCATTTGGCGCATAAACGACATAATCAACAAATGGCGCAGCAATGTCTGCTTGCTGAAGAGCGGGTACAATCTCTTCTGCAGTGACGATCACGGTTTTTGAGGTCAGAGCAAGCTCTTCGTCAATTCCTTTGTTTTTCCCGATACACACGTTTCCGTCTTGATCTGCTTGAAGAGCGTGAATAACGGCAATATCCGGTTCAATGGCTGGAAATGCAATTAACTCTTCGCCAGAATATGGATCAATCACCGTTTTGACATCTGGTCGCAATTTAGGCAAGTCGGTGCCAATCCATGCCAAACTTGGCATAAAGCCGACTCCAGCCATCTGTGCCCGCAAGCCAAAGGCAAGGCTCGCTTCGGTTTCCTCGATGATATTCAACGCTCCTTGATTAGCGTAGTAGGTAAACATCGGGGCAAAACCAAAGATCTCAAATCCGAAATAGCAAGTGCGTATAGTCTTTACAATCCCTGCCCCCACTAAAAGATCTGACTCGAAGCCAGCCGTGAAAGCCAATAAAGTTAAGTCTTCGATAGTTCGCTGTTTGCGGGCTTGGAAAATAAGCTCACGCACGAATGCGACCGGACGGCGATAAAGGGTCATTCCCCCGAGAGCAAGTGTTTTCCCACTGCTAACGCATCCAACAGCTTCAGCTAGGTTGACAATCTTGGCGCTCATTTTCCCTGTCGATGGTTTTCCCATAAGGATGGCAACTTTATTCGCAGCTCTTTAACTTGGCGTACGCTCAAATCGACTTCTGGCGCTATGCCATCTTGTCCTACGAGGACGGTATAAAAACCCAACTTCCGCGCCTCAACGAGGTTGACCAAAGAGTCGTCTAAATATATGCATCGTTTTGCATCATCAATCTGAGCAATTTTGAGGGCAATTTGATAGGCTTGCGGTTCGGGTTTGCAATAAAAATGTATAGCGCGCACATCGATGATGCCCTCAAAACAATCCGCAATCTCTAATGTCTGCAAGACCCGTTTAGCATGATCGCGGTCAGCGTTGGTAAAGATAAAGCGGCGTAACGGCAAAGTGAGAAGCATTTCGCGTAATTCTGGATCAGGTTGGATATATTCGTTTAGGGGGAGATCGTGCACATATTCTAGGTAATCATCAGCGTCCACTTGGTGGTGCAGTTGCAAACCTCGGAGGGTAGTCCCATACGTCTCAAAATAATGCCGCCTGAGGTTTGGAATGACCTCCCAGGACATACCTAACCGTTCGTGCATATAAAGCGACATTCGCTGGCGAATTGCATCCCACAATCCGCTTTGCTTGTCATAGAGGGTATCGTCTAAATCAAAAAAGGCTACCTCGAATTCCATGTCCAAAGTATAACTGAAAACCGTGTGATAAGGCAGGTATAATGGGGTGGAGTGAAAAAATGCCAATCCAAATTTTGCCTCCAGAAGTTGCATCGCAAATTGCTGCCGGCGAGGTGGTGGAAAGACCAGCCTCAGTTGTTAAGGAATTGATAGAAAATGCCCTCGACGCAAAAGCTACTCAAGTCACAATTCAATGTCTCGCAGCCGGCAGGAAATTAATCGAAGTATCGGACAACGGGGAGGGAATAGCAGCAGGGGAGCTGGCATTGGCGGTGCATCGTCATGCGACCAGCAAACTTCATTCTGCACAGGACCTTGGACGCATCCGAACATTGGGTTTTCGCGGTGAGGCTCTGGCTTCTATTGGCTCGATTGCGCGTCTGACGATTACTTCTCGAACGCAATTGCAGGCGGTCGGTTATCGCCTGATGGTTGATGGTGGCGCGCAGTCGCAAATCATGGCTACAGGCGCGCCGCCGGGGACGACCGTTCGAGTGGAGGATCTATTTTTCAATGTTCCGGCTAGGCGAAAGTTTCTTAAAAGCGATTTAACCGAACGGCAGCGCATCGAAGCTTTAGTTGCAGATTATGCCTTAGCTTTTCCAAACGTTCAATTTCAGCTCACCCAAGAAAGCCGATTGAGTTTTGCAAGCAGCGGCAATGGAGATCAGCGAGAAGTTCTAACTAGTTTGATTGGCATCGAAGAAGCTAACCAACTGATTGAAGTATGCTATGTTGATGCGGATTTTCGGGTAACAGGTTTTGTTAGCCCACCCGGGATTACGCGCTCCAATCGCCGTGAAATACATTTTTTTGTCAATCAGCGCCCGATTCAAGACAGCACGTTAGCTTCAGCCGTTCTGCAAGCTTATCATACGCTGTTAATGGTGGGGCGCTATCCCTTAGTTTGGTTGTTTTTGGAGATAGATGCGAGCCAGGTGGATGTCAATGTTCATCCTGCTAAAGCTGAGGTGCGTTTTGCTGATGCAGGGCGAATATTTGGTTTAGTGCAACACGCTGTGCGGCGCGCGTTGGTCACCGATGCTTCCGTTGCAGGAAGGCCAAATTTGCCAATTTGGCAGCCGCCTTTTGACCAAATCCAGCACCGTCGCTCCGAAGTAGAGCAAGACGCTGACACCACTCCAATGCGAATTCAACCGCGATCCATGGAATTCCCAACGCTTGATCAAAAGATTCCCCTCTTGCGTTGGATTGGACAGATCGCTAACACGTATATCATCGCTGAAGGGCCGGATGGATTATATTTGATCGATCAACACGCGGCACACGAGAGAATCCTTTATGAGCGATTCCTCCGCCAATCTCAAACGAAAATCCCTTCGCAAAAGCTCTTACAACCTAGCTTATTGTCTCTTAGTTCAACCCAGGCGCGTTTATTAGAGGAACAGATTCCAACACTCCATTACTGGGGGTTCGAAATCGTTCTTTTTGGTGTGAATACATACCAGATTCGAGCAGTGCCAACAATTCTAGCGGGAACGGATGCTGCATTAGCTGTGCGTGCCACATTGGAAGAATTTGAGGAAAATGAAGAACCGTTGAATCGCGAAGTGGAAAAGCGATTAATTGCTCGCATCTGCAAACGCGTTGCAGTCAAAGCGGGGCAAAGTCTCTCCCCCGATGAGCAGAAAGCTCTTCTGCGTGAATTGGAAAATTGTCAATCGCCACGTACCTGTCCGCATGGGCGTCCAACCATGATTCACTTGTCCGTGGATATCTTAGAGCGACAATTTGGACGAAAGGGATCTGTTTAGACCTAGGCTGCTTCTGTGCGCTTTTCTGGCGTACCTTCGGTTTTTGAGATATAGCCATTGATCGCTGCGTTGCATCATTGGGCTTTATCAATTTATCTCCGCCCACTTTGTAACTCATGAAGTAAATCTAGTTTCTCCAGTCGCACACTTGGGTTAGACTGACCCAAGATCGGCAGATCTAGCGCGATTTTCCAAGTGTAGGACGATTTGGGGAAGGATCACAGAAACATCGTCATAAAAAACAACATCGGCACGCACATCAAGATATGTAGGTGTATGGTTGATGATGATTAAGTGAGCACCGCGTTCGATGGCTTGCATGGGTAGTCTTGCCACAGGTAAGACCTCTAATGAAGAGCCAGCGACAATCATTAAGTCGCAATAGCGACTGGCTTTCTGGGCTTGTAGCCAGGGCTGATAGGGCATCTGCTCTCCAAAAAGAATGACATCAGGCTTTAAGATCCCCTGACAATATGAACAGCGAGGAATGGTTCCGTAGTCCAAATATGGTTGAATGTATGGCTGTGAAGAGACTTTGGTATAACAATCCACACAAGTCATTGTTTCAAAGGTGCCGTGCACCTCAAGTACATTTTTACTGCCGGCTTTTTGATGTAAACCATCGATATTTTGGGTTACGATTGTATGAATATAGCCCATTTTTTGGAGATGATCTACGGCATAGTGGGCAGGGTTGGGTTTGGCAGTGATGATTTTTGTTGCCAAAGGCCTTAACCACTCGAAAAAGCGAAGTGGATCATATCGAAAGGCAAGCGCCGAAGCCACCTCTAGAGGTTCGATTTTCGACCAGAGCCCTGTTTGAGGAGAGCGAAAGTCGGGAATACCCGAAGGAGTCGAGATGCCAGCGCCACTCAGAACCACCCCCCGCTTGCATTTGCGGATTATTTCTGCTGCGCTTTGAATTGCGCTGAGGGTGGCCGGTGTAAAAGAGGACATGAAAGCGGCGGTTAAGCGAAAGTGAGAATCTTGCGGGCTATTTCGTTGAATTGATTAGCGGTAGCGCTTTCGGGTTGGTGTAGATAAATAGGTCGGTTGTTGAGGGAAGCGTGATAGGCAAGCTCTGGAGCGGGGGTGATCATACCTAATAATTCGATACCAAGCTTTTCTTGGATTTGGGAGCGGGTAAGCATCATATCCGAGCGCACTCGGTTGTATACTAAGGCATGAATCCGGCTTTGATGGATGCCTTGCTCGACTAGGGCATCGCGTATAGCTTGAAATTGAGTAATTGACAGAGACGTTGGTTCCGCAAGCAGAAAGATTGCATTACTGATGGGATAAATGGGCATGAAAGAAGCGGATAACGAAACTCCACAATCGATGAGGATATATTTTGCCATCCCAATTAGGAATTGAGTGATTTGTTGGTAATGGCTTGCAGAGTAAGATTTTAATCTAGCTAATGGATCGTTTGATGCTGTCAGGATGCGCACACCCGCAGCAAATTGAACTAAATTGTTCTCTACGTCCAGGGGTGTAATCCCAAACTCATTGTGTTCAAGCAAGCGATTTAGGCTATCATTCGTCTTATAGCCAAGTTCCACACCAATTGTCCCGAGGCCTGGCTGATATTCTGCAGCGATCACCTCTTTTTGGCTGTGTTGATGGAGGGCTAAGGCGAGATTTAAAGTCAAGGTAGTTGTTCCGATGCCGCCTTTTGTCCCGATAATGGTAATGAGAAATCCTCTCTCTTGAATGGTCGCAGGTTCGGCGATAGGACCTGTAACGGCTTTTCTTGCACGAGATAGCACTGCCCGCATCTTGGCAAAAAGCTCACGCGGTTGGGTTGGTTTGGTGATGTAATCGTCTGCGCCTGCCTCATAGCCTTTTACTTTATCCTCCACTTGGCTTTTCGCTGTAAACATAATGATAGGGATTGCGGCTGTGATTGGATTAGCACGAACGCGCCTTGCTACCTCGTAACCATCCATTTCTGGCATCATGATGTCAAGAAGGATGAGATGCGGTTTCTCCTTTTCCGCTAATACCAAAGCTTGAGGACCATTACTGGCAGCGATGATTTGGTACCCTTGTCTTTGGAGCATCAAGCCGACTAAGCGCAGGGTATCCAGGTCATCATCCACGATTAAGACTTTTTCTGCCATGCATTTTCTCCTGAGGAAGGACCTAAAGGCTGGGGCACTTTATTATTTATATCAGTATCGGTATCCTTAATCAAAAATTAAGTGTTTCACAAAGGACTAAACAAATTATAATCTCTTCTTAGAATGTTAGCAGTTGTTCGAAAGGTTCTACAAGAATTATGCCATCTTGAACCGCAGGATGTAGTTTTGGTGGGGGTTTCTGGGGGTCCGGACAGTCTGACCTTAATGATGCTTCTTCATAAATTAAATTGGCGTATGGTGATTGCTCATCTAAATCATCAATTGCGCCCTTCTGCAGAAGAAGAAGAAGAGGGAGTACGCCGCTGGGCAGAGCAGCTTGGAGCGATGTATGTATCCCAAAGGGTTGACATCGCAGCCTATGCTCGCACCTATTCACTCAGCACTGAAGATGCCGCTCGATATTATCGGTATTGTTTTCTCTTTGAGCAGGCGGAAAAAGCGCAAGCGAAGGCCGTTTTGGTAGCACACACCGCAGATGACCAAGTAGAAACAGTGCTGATGCACTTAATCAGAGGGGCGGGGAAAAAGGGTCTGACAGGGATGAAAGTCCTTTCCTTGCCAAATGAATGGAGTAGGACGATCCCTTTAGTTCGCCCACTCTTATCCGTTTGGCGTTCTCAGATTATGGATTTTCTCGCGCAAGAAAAGATCGTGCCATTTATCGATGAGTCTAACTTCGACGATACCTATACCCGCAACAGAATTCGGAATCGCCTAATTCCCGATTTGGAAACCTATAATCCATCCATTCGCAAACTAATTTGGCAGACAGCGCAAATCCTTGCTGCTGAGGAAGATTTTATGCAAACGCAGGAAGAACTGGCATGGCAGAAAACGGTCAGTTATCTTGATCCAGAAATGGTGGGGTTTGACCTAGAAAAATTCCGCAATCTCCATCCGGCAATAAGAAGAAGACTTATCCTTCGTGCATATCGGATTTTATATCCCGGTTTAGAAAGCCTTGATTTTTCCCAAGTTGAGAATATTCATAATACCCTGCTTGCGCCTCATGTAGAGCGAAGCAGAATCAACCGCTTGGTAAATTGTCTAAGGGATTACGAGATTGGGTATCTAATTAGGAAATTTGCTTTACCACCGGATTCCGGCTATCCGCAACTTCAAAGCAAGGAACCGATACCTTTACCCTTTACGGGTAGGGTGAGTCTTAAGGGAAAATGGGTCTTACGGATCGAACAGGTAAGCGAGCAACCCAATTTGGCTTTGCAGAAGCAGAAAATCGATCGTTGGGAAGCCTGGCTGGATTTTGAGGCTTGCGAAGGAGGGTTAGTTTTGCGTTCACCCCAAGAGGGTGATCGCTTTGCGCCGCTTTCAATGGGAGGAAAGACAATCAAGCTCTCGGACATTTTTATCAACCGCAAAGTCCCAATTTATGTCCGGCGAGCTTATCCGTTGGTCTGCAACGAACGAGACATCTTATGGGTGCCTGCTTACACCATTAGTCACTTTGCCCAGTTGACACCCAGTTGCGAACGCGCAATTCACTTGCGATTTGAGCAGGTGGAAATAGAAGATACAGACTCACATCTTATAAACTGAACCAGCCAATTGGTCGAGCTTCATGCCGATCTCCCGCCATTGGACTTTGGAAAGCCCTAATTTTTGTCGAATGGCGTTTTTCTCCATGCCGTTTTGCAAGTCCAATAAAGCACATGTCCAGCGACACATATCAAACGAAATGTGCTTTTCCAAGCCAGCTTCTTGGGATAGATCTTCAAGCAGGTATTCAAGCCTGCGCTGTGACCATGGAAAAACTCTGTCCTTGATGTCGTATTGGCTGCAATATTCTTCGAATCCTTCAACCCAATCCACCGGTAAAGCAATTTTGCGTTCTTTATAACGATATTGGGGGTTAGTATAGCGCACAAACAGAATTGGGTTTGAGACATCGTTTATCTCTAAGTGATTCAAGTTAAGAGCTAGACATTCGGTTTTCTTTATCCCTGTGGAAATTAATAGATAAAACAGAGCAAAGTAGCGCGCATCGGGCTTTTTTGCTTGGCGATGTTTGTGGCACACTTCCATCACTCGTTCAACTTCTGAGGGAGTCAAAACAATTGGAAGGGGGCTGATTACCGAGTGTTGAACAACCTGTTCTGCCGGGTTGTAGGATAAAACAGCGTATTGATGAAGCCAGCGAAAGAAGGATTTGAGCGATGTGATCCGACGTGAAAGAGTTTTCGGGCTGCAAGGAACACCTCGTCCTTTTTGAAGCCAATTCAGGAAGTGATTGAGATCTGCAGTAGTGATGTTGGCAAGGGTACGGGTGGGAGATAAAAACTTGGCGAGAAGTTCTAAGTCATGGACAAAGGCTTTGACGGTGTGAATTGAATTACCCTGATCGGCGAGATAAATTTTCCAACCTTGAATGGCGGGTGGCAGGGTAGATTGAGCCGTCAGGTGGGCAGGTGTAGGTTCAGAAGACATTCTATCCTCCTTTACTTCGCATAGCCATAGAAAGTTTAGCATGGATCAAACAAAATGTCAACAACTCCTATATGCTGTTTTGACACCAGGAAATCATTTGTAAGAATGGTTTATCACAACCTTGTCACGAAAAATGATCAAAAAAATCGGATCAGGATTGATACAGCTCCAGTTTTGATCTGAGGGGAAGTATTAATTGTGCTTCTTCAAAACTTTTTGGAGACTTTATGACATCCTTATGCGTTGTTGCACAGTTCTTGATAAATCATTATGGTACCCCCTTTGAAAATCACACATTTTCGGGTAGGATTCGCAAATATTGGCTAATCCCATCGATTTTGTGAGGTAAGGATGAATTTTGTCTTTCTCTCCCCCCATTTTCCGCCCAATTATTACCTGTTTTGTGTCCATTTGCGCCGCTTTGGGGCTAATGTTTTGGGTTTAGCGGATGAACCTTATGAAAATTTGCGTCCCGACTTGCGCGATGCTCTGACAGAATACTATCGCGTGTATGATTTACATGATTATGACTCGCTTCTGCGCGCCCTAGGGTATTTTACTCACCGATATGGAAAGCTCAATGGTCTCGACTCTCAGAATGAGTACTGGTTAGAAACTGAAGCTAGATTACGCTCCGATTTTAATATCCCTGGTTTGAACATCCAACAAATTGCCAAAGTCAAGAAAAAGTCAGAGATGAAAAAGCAATTTATCAAGGCAGGAGTTGCTGTAGCCAAGGGCAAAGTGGTCTACACTCTCGCGCAAGCAAGACAATTTGTATCCGAAGTTGGTTATCCGTTGGTTGCCAAACCTGATGTAGGAGTTGGGGCAGCAAAAACCTATAAGATTAACAACGAAGAAGACCTGGAATTTTTTTGGCGTGATAAATTGCCTGCTCCCTATCTTCTTGAAGAATTTGTCAGTGGACAAATCTTTACCTTTGATGGTTTGGTGGACCAAAATGGGCAAATTGTCTTCTATACTTCCCACGTATACAGTCAAGGAATTATGGAGACAGTCAACGAGGATCGGGATATATATTATTTCTCCTTGCGCCAGATTCCCTCCGATCTAGAGATGGCGGGCAGGGCAATTGTGCGCGTTTATAAACTTAAGGCGCGTTTCTTTCACTTTGAATTTTTCCGCACGCCTGATGGGAAGTTAATCGCTCTGGAAGTTAATATGCGTCCTCCAGGTGGGTTGACGACCGATATGTTCAACTACGCCAATGATACCGATGTTTATCGGGAGTGGGCAAATATCATCGTTAACAATCGGTTTGAAGGGCGCAATGATCGTCCTTACCACTGTGCGTATGTGGGGCGGAAAAACAGCAAATCTTACCAACATTCTCATCAAGAAATCTTGAGTGAATTAGGAGAAGCTGTGGTGCATCATGAAGCAATTAGCGGCGTCTTTAGCGCCGCATTAGGGGATTATGGATATCTAATCCGTTCTCCTGATTTAGGGGAGATCGAACGAATGGCAGCGTTCATCCAAGAAAAGGAGGTTTAGGCTCGCATGCAAGTGGAGTATCATAAATGGTATAGCTCTCACCTCCAACAAGAGATGGAATTAAAGGTCTATGGTTGGTATGGAAAACCAGTTCTTGTATTTCCAGCTCAGGAAGGCCGTTTTTATGATTTTGAGAATTTTGGGATGATCGATGCCATTGTGGATTTCATAGAGCGCGGCAAAGTCAAAGTTTTTACTGTGGATAGTATTGATAGCCAAAGTTGGGCAAATTGGTCTATCCATCCTGCTGATCGCGCCTGTCGACATGAGGATTATGACCGATACATCGTAGAGGAAGTGGTTCCATTTATTCATAGGCATTGTGGTGACACCAAACAAGGCATTCTTACGACTGGATGTAGTATGGGAGGTTATCATGCGGGAAATTTTTTCTTTCGTCATCCGGACGTGTTCGATTCGCTGATTTGCCTTAGTGGGTTGTTTCAATTAGGTATGTTTGTTGGGGATTATATGGATGAGACGATTTATTACAACAGCCCGTTGATCTATTTGCCAAATTTAGAGGACCCTTGGTATCTAGAACGTTATCGGCATAGTCAAATTATCATTTGTTGTGGACAAGGTGCCTGGGAGGATGCTATGCAGGCAGACGCAAGGGCGATGAGAACGATCCTTGAGGCAAAAGGAATCCCAGCGTGGGTGGATTTTTGGGGTTATGATGTAAACCATGATTGGCCATGGTGGAGAAAACAGTTACCCTATTTTCTGGGGCGGATGGATTTATAAGCCTAACTCTTTTGAAACGCGGCGCATGGCAAGGATTACATTGCCAACATGTTCCCAGAGATCGATTCCTAGTTCCTGAGCGCCTCTCTCAATCTCATCCCGATTCGCGCCGGCAGCAAAGGCTTTATCTTTCCATTTTTTCTTTACCGATGAGACTTCGAGGTCATCCAACGAGCGGGAAGGGCGGACCAGGGCAACTGCGATAATCAAACCAGTGATTTCATCACAGGCGTAGAGCGCTTTTTCCATTAAGGTTTCTCGGGGAATGCCAGTGTGATCGGCGTGACTTAAGATCGCCCGAATGTATTCCTCCGGCACACCTTTTTGCCGCAGAATATCTGCCCCATCTTGGGGATGAGAGTCCAATGTGGGGTGAATCTCATAATCAAAATCATGCAGCAGTCCGACCACTCCCCACTTTTCTGGGTCTTCGTTGTACTTTTCTGCGTAGTAGCGCATGGCGGCTTCGACCGCTAACATGTGGCGGATAAGGTTCTCGTTCGTGACATACTCGTGGAGAATTTCTAGGGCTTGTTGACGATTCATGGACTTTTCTCCGGAAAAATAGGTTCAGTATTCCCTAAAACTGGCAGTGGTCGTTGAACGTGCACTTCCCAAAAAGCATTTAGCGTGGCAAATAATTCTCTTATTTGCCAAAACCAAATCGCACTTCGCCGATAGGGGTGCCAATCGGCAGCGACACCAATGGCTTTTAAGCCCAAGGCATAGCAGGTATAGAGAGCACGGGGAAGATGAAAGCGTTGGGTCACAAGAATCGCTTCTTCAACCCTGAAAATTGCTTTTGCACGATAACAGGTTTCATAGGTGCTTCGTCCAGCGTAATCCAGAACAATGTCTTCGTCTGGTACTCCCAAAGACCAGGCATACTGGCGCATAGCTTGCGGTTCATTGTAATCGATAAAGCGGTTGTCACCGCTCATCAATATTTTTTGAACCTTACCATTGGTGTAAAGTTGAGCTGCCATAGCAACTCGATCGCGCAAAACTACGGTGGGTTGTCCATCAC
>JAOAHK010000130.1 GCA_026415275.1 Anaerolineales bacterium | reverse complement strand
ATCTCTCTGGTGGGCAAAGACAACGCCTTGCCATCGCCAGAGCCTTGGTCAAAGATGCGCCCATCTATATTTTTGACGATAGCTTTTCTGCCCTAGATTATAAAACTGATCTCGCCTTGCGCAGAGCATTAAGAAAGCGATTGTCCAATGCTACAGTTTTCATTGTAAGCCAGCGGGTTGCAAGTATCAAGGATGCTGACCAGATTATCGTTTTAGATCAAGGGCGCATTGTGGGGAAAGGAACTCACGAGGAACTCATGGTCACTTGTGAAGTCTATCGCGAGATCGCTCAATCACAACTCGGGGTGGAGGTGGTAGCATGAATCAGAAACCGACCTCCAACCGTGAACGAACTCTACCTCCCGCTTTTGGTCCTGGTCGCGGAGGAGGGCCTTTTGGTGGTCGTCCCCATCTGGCAGGAATGGGTAAAGTTGAAAAAGCGCGTGATTTCAAAGGTGCATTACGAAAACTGCTCCAATATCTCGGCGATTACCGCATGTGGGTTATCGTGGTTATCGGAATGGCATTGTTCTCCACTGCGCTGTCAATTTATGGCCCAAAAGTACTGGGGATGGCAACCACCGAATTATTCGAGGGGGTGATTGCCCAGATGACCGGCCAAGGCGGGATCGATTTTGGGGCAATTCGGCGCTACTTATTGATCACTTTGGGGCTCTATGGCATCTCCGCTATCTTGAACTTTTGGCAAGGTTGGGTAATGGCAGATGTTGCCCTCAAGATTACTTACCGCTTGCGCAAGGACGGAATGCACAAAATTCAACGGTTGCCCTTTCGTTATTTCGACAAAACGACCCATGGTGAAGTGCTCTCATTCTTAACCAACGACGTTGATACCATCAACCAAACCCTAAATCAGAGCCTTACGCAGATCATCACCTCCCTAACAACCGTAATCGGGGTCTTGGTGATGATGATTTCGATCAATTGGATCATGACGTTGGTCGCCTTGGTGATGGTGCCGCTCTCGTTTGGATTGGTGATGGTGATCATCAAGAATTCCCAACGCTACTTCTCTCAACAACAAGACGAACTGGGTCATGTTAACGGGCATGTGGAGGAGTCCTTTGGCGCACACCAGGTGATCAAGATTTTCAACGGTGAGCAGAAAAGCCTGAATAAATTTGATCAGTTGAACATTCGTCTCTACGAGGCTGCGTGGAAAGCGCAGTTCTTCTCTGGAGTGATGATGCCTTTGATGGGCTTTATGGGCAACTTAGGTTTTGTGGCGGTCACCATTGTCGGTGGTTGGTTAGCGGTGCGCCGCGCCATTACGGTTGGTGATATCCAAGCATTTATCCAATATGTGCGCATGTTCACCCAGCCGATCACTCAGATCGCCACAATCTCCAACGTTTTGCAGCAAACAGCATCTGCAGCGGAGCGCGTGTTTGACTTCCTGGCTCAGGAAGAGGAACCTGAAGATATCCATACCGTCATGCCTTTACATGATGTGCGCGGCGACGTAGAGTTCCGCGATGTCTATTTTGGTTACAACACCGATCAACCCGTCATCCGCGGTTTTTCGGCCAAAATCAAAGCTGGGCAACGGGTTGCCATTGTCGGTCCTACAGGAGCTGGCAAAACAACCGTGGTAAAACTATTGATGCGCTTTTACGATGTCGATCACGGGGCAATCCTCATCGATGGCGTGGACATTCGCCAATTCCCTCGCGGAGACTTACGTTGCCTTTTTGGAATGGTATTACAAGATGCCTGGTTGTTTAATGGGACGATTCTGGAAAACATTCGTTACGGATACCCTGCCGCCAGCGATGCTGAGGTCATCCAAGCCGCTCGGGCAGCCAACATTGACCATTTCATTCGCACCCTACCTGAAGGATATGAGATGGTTTTGAACGAAGAGGTAACGAACCTATCACAAGGGCAGAAACAATTAATGACCATTGCGCGGGCGATCTTGATCCAACCCCAAATGTTGATCCTCGATGAAGCGACCAGCTCGGTCGATACCCACACCGAATTACTCATCCAAGCCGCCATGGAGAAGATGATGCGCGGACGAACTAGTTTTATCATCGCTCATCGTCTATCAACTATTCGCACTGCGGACCTAATCTTGGTCATGAGAGATGGGAACATTGTGGAACAAGGAAACCATGAGACTCTTCTTCGCCAAAATGGATTCTATGCAGAATTGTATCGCAGCCAATTTGAACCGTTGCCCGAAGCAGTCAGTTAATATAGAGTTATTCTATCCGATTGGAAAAATTGGCAAAGAATTGTGTGACAAAACTCACTATTCATTCCCCGCTGGCTTGAGTATATTAGGGGATGAAAATAGGCATTGTTTCGCGCAAATCTTAGCTTAGAGGAGCAAAATGTGAGCCTCACGATCCTTTCCAAACAAGCTTTTCAGGATTTTGTTGCCCGAATATTAGCGGACTACCGCGTTGCAGGGCCCACATCAAAAGATGGCGGATATATTTTTGAGGAAATCCATGATCCAGCAGAGTTGTGCATGGATTATCCAACTACTTTGTTACCGCCCAAAAAATTCCTCCTACCTACTCGAGAAGTGTTGTTTAAGTACACTCGCCAGAACGGTGGTGTCCTCAAGGATGCTCCAGAGCCACCTCCCACGGTCATTTTAGGTGTGCATACCTGCGATCTTCATGCGATTCAGCTTTTGGATACCGTCTTTTGCAGTGGTCATTTTGACATTCACTACATGAATCGGCGCAAGAAAACCCTGATCGTGAGCATTGAATGTCTCAACCCGTGTGACGAGCACTCCTTCTGCAAAAGTATGGGCACACTAACTGCGGATGAAGGTTACGATCTTCACCTTACTGATCTAGGAGATCGCTATGCAGTGGATGTTGGCACCCAAGCAGGTGAGCAACTTATCTCGAAATATGCCACGACTAAGGCGGCAGATAAAGAGGATATCCAATTATTGAACGCAGTGATCAGCGCCAAGTGGCCAAAGTTCCCCTATCGTCTGGATTTCGATGTCAGCGAATTGCCCTCCATTCTTGAATTGAGCATGAAAAGCTCCCTATGGCAAGAGTTGGGTGATCGCTGCCTAGCCTGCGCCGCTTGCACAAATGTGTGTCCTACTTGTTTTTGCTTCGACGTTAAAGACGAGGTTGAGCTAAATCTTG
Organism: Anaerolineales bacterium; assembly: GCA_026415275.1. Lineage (GTDB taxonomy): Bacteria > Chloroflexota > Anaerolineae > Anaerolineales > UBA4823 > NAK19. The sequence continues at coordinate 3,912 of JAOAHK010000130.1, read as the reverse complement.
TCGATGGGCAACGCGTGCGTATGTGGGATTCTTGCCAATTAGATGAATTTGCCACCGTGGCAGGCGGCCATAATTTCCGTGCCAGTCGTGCACTGCGCCAACGGCATCGCTTTATGCGTAAAGGCAAATACATCTTGGATGCCCACAAACATCTTGGCTGCGTAGGTTGTGGCCGGTGCGCAAGGGCTTGTCTTGTCGATATTACCCCGGTCGGCGTCTTCAACGAGCTGTACCGACAACAGGAAGCTGGGAGTTAAGAGATGGTCGCCATAGCGAGTTACCCTCAAACAAAAGTTTATCCAAATACCGAGCAGGATATTTACCTACCTTATTTTGCTGAAATTGTTGACATCCGCCCTATGACGGCGCTCGAAAAGGTCTTCACCATCGAACTGCCCAAGGGAATGTCACTGGGTCACCGCCCTGGACAGTTTATGGAGGTTTCCGTGTTTGGCATTGGAGAGGCGCCGATCAGTATTAGCAGCTCTCCAAGCCGCAGCAATGGCACCTTTGAGTTATGTGTACGAAAAGTTGGCGATGTCACAACCGCATTGCACAATCTCAAACCCGGAGATAAAGTCGGTCTGCGCGGCCCATTCGGGCGTGGCTTCCCTTATGAAAACTTCCGTGGCAAAGATATTCTCTTCGTCCCTGGTGGGCTCGGATTAGCTCCCCTACGCTCTCTGATCAATCAAGTGCTGGACGAACGCGCCCATTACGGACGAGTAATCATTCTTTATGGAGCGCGCAACCCAGGCGAATTGCTATTCAAGGATGAACTGAAAGCCTGGGGCGAGCGAGATGATGTCGAACTGCATGTGACCGTTGATCGTGGCGACGAAACTTGGACAGGCAACGTTGGCGTAGTCACCACGCTGTTCAAACACATATCTATTTACCCGCGCAACACGGTTGGCATCACTTGCGGACCTCCGGTAATGTATCGCTTTGTACTAATGGAATTCTTTGGTAAAGGAATTTCTGAAGGCAACATTTACTTATCCCTTGAGCGACGGATGAAATGCGGGGTAGGTAAGTGCGGACATTGTCAAATTAATAATGTTTATGCGTGTCAATCAGGCCCGGTGTTCAGCTATCGCGAAATCAAGGGCTTGGAGGAGGCATTATGAGCGCCAATGGCAAACCCAAAATTGCCTTTTTTGATTTTACCAGTTGCGAAGGTTGTCAACTAACGGTCGTGGACTCGCTGCAAGATCATCCCGAGTTATTGAATGTTGTGGAAATCGTTCAATTTCGGGAGGCAATGAGTGAGAAGGGCGAAGATTATCAAATTGCATTCATCGAGGGCTCTTGCACGCGAGAGAGTGACGAAGCGCGATTGAAAGCTATTCGTGAAAGAGCCAGCTTGGTGGTCGCGCTGGGAACTTGTGCTCATCTCGCCGGTGTGAATGCCCTCAAGGCTTTGCATCCCCTTGAAGATGTGCGCAAGTATGTTTATGGCGATAAGTGGGAGTGGTATGAAACTTATGATGCCCGCCCGATTGAAGCCGTCATTCCGGTTGATTTTGCCATTCCGGGTTGCCCGATTGACCGCAACGAGTTCATCGCCGTTGTAAAAGCGCTCCTTTTGGGCAAGAAACCTCCCATTCCCGATTATCCCGTCTGTGTAGAATGCCGTCTCAAAGAAAATGTATGTATGTACACCAAAGGGAAAGTCTGCCTTGGTCCAGTAACCAGAGCTGGCTGTGGAGCGATCTGTCCGACTTATGGCTCCTCCTGTGAAGCTTGTCGCGGCTTTATTAGCAATCCAAACCAAGATTCGATGAAAGATGTACTCGCAGAAGCTGGTTTGAGTGTGGATGACATCATGAATATTTATACGATGTTCACCACTTACCAGGTACGTGAGAAACTGTTGCAGAAAGGGTAGTCCTATGAATAAACGAATTGATGTCCATCACGTCACCCGGGTAGAAGGACACGGTAATATCGTTGTCGAAGTCGAAAATGGTGAATTGAAGACTTGTCGCTTTGATGTGGTTGAAACCCCGCGCTTCTTCGAAGCGATGTTACGTGGGCGTCCCTATACAGAGGCTTCTCACATTACCAGCCGCATCTGCGGAATATGCGCCACTGGTCATGCTACCGCTTCTTTGCGTGCCTCGGAGAAAGCTTTAGGTGTAGAGCTAAGTGAACAAAGTTGGTTGTTGCGCAAGCTGACCTTTCATGGCGAAATTTTAGATAGCCACGTGTTGCACGTTTACATGCTCGTTGCGCCAGACTTCCTTGGTGTTGGAAGTGTAATTCCTTTGGTCAACAGCCATCCTGAGGTTGTCCTGCGTGCCTTACGCATGAAGAAGTTAGCTGGAGACCTTTGTGCCATGGTCACTGGCCGTCACACCCACCCGATTGCGATGGTTGTGGGTGGCTTCACTCACTTTCCAAAGATGTCCGAACTCGAAGCAATGCGCCAACGCTTGATCGATTCGCGCAAAGATGTCGAGGCCACCGTAGAGTTATTCTCGAAACTGCCTTGGCCGGAGTTCGAGCGAGATACTGAATATGTCTCATTGAGCAAACCCGATGAATATGCTTTTATCGATGGCGAGATTGTCAGCAGCGATGGTGTCCGTGTGCCTGCAGAACGATACAAAGAAGTGACCAACGAGTTCCTTGTGCCGCACTCGAGCGCAAAATTCACGCGCAATCAGCGCGAGTCGCTCATGGTTGGGGCATTAGCACGTTTTAATAACAACTACGATTTACTCCACCCCAAAGCGAAGGAAGCTGCAACTGTTTTAGGGATAAAACCAAAGGTAACCAATACCTTCCTCAACTCGGCAGCCCAAGTGGTTGAGATTGTCCATAGCACTGAAGATTCTATCCGCATTATCGAGGAACTTATGAATCGCGGTGTTCAGCCCGAAGAGCCGGCGCCGGTGAAGCATATGCCCGGTGAAGGTGTTGGTGTTGCAGAGGTGCCGCGCGGATTGTTGATCCACCACTATGCGATTGGCGAAGATGGACGCATTACTGCGGCGAACTGCATTATCCCAACCAATCAGAATATAAATAACCTCGAACACGACATGCGTGCGTGGGTGCCGAAAGTGATGCATAAGCCCGAACCAGAGATGCGATTAGATTTAGAGATGTTGGTGCGAGCTTATGATCCCTGCATCTCATGCAGCGTGCATGTCTTGAAAATTCAAAGATAATTTCTTAGCCATTGAACGCGCCTCAAGACCCGTCTCCCTTTGAAGAGCAGCAACACACTCTGATTCTTGGGGTGGGGAATACGCTCTACGGAGATGATGGTCTTGGGGTACGTGTAGCTGAGATGTTATCCGAGCAGAGATTACCTGCTGGCGTGGCTGTAGAACAAGCTGGCTTGGACAGCGTGAATCTCGTAATCAAAATGGAAGGTTGGCAACGCGTGATCATCATTGACGCCGTACACATGGGTGAAAGACCGGGTACATGGCGTCGTTTCAAGCCCGAGGAAGTCAGGCTGCTCGCAGAAGGACAGAGGTTTTCATTACATGAAAGCGGCGTGGCAAGTGCGTTGGAACTTGCCCAGGCGTTAGAGAAATTGCCGCAAGAGGTGATCATCTATGGAATGGAACCAGAAGTGTTAGAGGTAAGAGAAGGGCTCAGTTCCTCTGTCCAAGCTGCTGTCCCTGAACTTGCTCAACATATCCTAGATGAAATATGGAAGAGAGAGAGATGAGCAAAAAACACATCCTAATCATTGACGATGATGCTGATCAACGCTTGACGGTTCGCTTGCCCCTCGAGGCGGCTGGTTACCAAGTGAGTGAAGCAAAAACTTCGGACGAAGGGCTAGAGCTGGTCAAAAAGCTCAATCCAGACCTCATCGTTTTAGATGTCATGATGGACACTGCTACGGCTGGATTTCAGGTAGCTTTAGCCCTACACCTGTCTCTTATA
>JAOAHK010000129.1 GCA_026415275.1 Anaerolineales bacterium | reverse complement strand
CCCCGCTTGCCTCTGCACCGCAGAATAAGCCGCCACCAAAATCGGCACTAAAATTGCGGCAAAGATCAGATTCGGACCCGCCGCCGGCAGGAACTCACCCACAATGGCAACCGCAAACGGGAAGCCATTGATCCAAATATCTGAAATAGCGGCAAAGCCAATGCCGAGAAGGTTGCCCAACATGCTCCAGGTAACGGCTGCCGCGACATCTTCGTTGGCGCCAAACAAATATCGCACAGCTACAACCAAAATCAAACCGACAATGGCAGACAACCCCGCAAAAAGCGAAATCTGCTGATCGCCAAAGATGCCTTGATCTGGAGCAAAATAGAGCATATTGGGCACATTACGATTGAGGAAGAAAACTAATGTAGCCAGAACGGCTAGCACAACGCTGATGATCAAGACCGTGTTCATGCTCTTTTTCTTATCGGGGAAAAGAGCAACCATACCAGCGATTAATCCAACCAGTCCATTGCCGATACTCCACTGCGGCGACAAGCCAAAGCCGGTCAGGGCATCACCGAACATGTTACCTACTGCGCCGGTGAAGAACCCGACTACCGGGCCAAAAGCATATCCAAAGAACATGGGGATGGCAATTGCCGGACGCAGAGCTACCTGACTCACCGAGGGAACGACAAAGACTGTCCCATTAAAAAGATAGGAGAATATGGCATATAACGCTGCCCCAATTGCCATATAGACTACTTGACGGGTGCCGATCTCCCAAATTTTGTTCTCCCGCGTGAGCCAATAGATTGCCAATGCGATGAGCAAACCGATGATCACGAAAGCAAAACGCAAAAGGGGATTCTCCCCCGTCTGCAGGCGTTCGATGCCTAAAAGGGTGCCTCCAACATAGACTAACAAGAGAAAGATCGCAAGGATGACAACTAAAGCGATGGTTAGATAAGTCAATCGGCGGTCCATAGGTATCTCCTTTCTACTCAGAATAAACAAAAACAAAAAATACGAACTCCCAGCTCATCCTTTTAGGGAAGAGGCAAGATGGGCAAGCGCTTCGGCGCGCAGAAACTTACCGCTGGTTGGCAACATTGCAAGGTTTAGATGCAATAACGAGGTGGGCACCAATCGCCATTCCTGCAACCGCTCAACATTGCTCAACACCTCCTGCGGCGCGCCATCTGCGACTAACCGCCCTTCGGACATCAAAGCCACGCGATTGGCATAGATGATGGCAAGATCGATATCATGCGTGATAAACAAGATGGCTTCGATGTTGGGCAATTGGACAATAGCATCCATGAACTCCATATAATTTTGATAGTCTTGCCCGGCAGTGGGTTCATCCATGATCAGGATGCGCGAACGCATGGATAACACGGCAGCAATGCTCACTCGCTTCTGTTGCCCAAAGGAAAGCGCCAGCGGTGGCTCTTTCTCTCTGCCAGAGAGGTTCACAATCTCTAGGGCTTCCATCACCTCCTTCTGGATTTGTTCGGGGGGATGTTCCAGATTGCGCGGACCAAATGCCAATTCTTCAAAGACCGTGGGGGCAAACAGCATGTGGCTAGGGCTTTGGAACACATACCCTAAGGTGCGCGCAATTTCCGCCACGCTGAGATGGCGGCTATCCACCCCATTGATTAGAACTTTTCCCGAAGTGGGTTTTAACAAGCCAATGGCATGTTTCACCAAGGTTGTTTTCCCTGCACCATTTGCACCGAGAACAGCGATTACATCTCCACGCCGAATTTCGAAGTTGATATCGCGTAAGACATCAGGCTTGGTCTCATACCCAAAGCAGACCCGCTCAAAACGCACCAGTGGAGGTTTTCCATCCTTCATTTCCTCTGCCTGAACCGATGGCAACACTGTTAGAGTGAGAGGTGGCGGGTCATGACGAGCACGCTTGATCACTTCGTTAGCCGGCAATTTGATTTCATGATAATTGACCACTTGATACAACCCCGTTACATCGCCTAGGTAGCGTATCTGTCCCTCTTCCATTAGCAGAACTTGATCGGGGTGAATTTTTAATACATCTTCGACACGGTGTTCAACCATTAAGACGCACAAACCCTCATCCACCATTTGGCGCACGATGCGCAGGGTTTCTTGCGCGCTAGCGGGATCGAGGCTGGCAAGTGGCTCATCAAGGAGAAGAATCTTTGGGCGCATTGCCAGCACACCTGCCAGAGCCACTTTTTGCTTTTCACCGCCAGATAGGTTAAAGGTCTCACGATCGCGCAAATGACGGATGCCCAAATAGGACAAAGCTTCATCGATTCGTTGGATGATTTCTTCTCTCGGTAAACCAAGATTCTCTAAGCCAAAGGCAACCTCGTTGCGCACGCGTGTGCCGAGAATTTGGCGTTCCGGGTCTTGCAGGACAGTACCGACCATTTGCGAAATGCGTGCGAGCGGCAGGTTCGCAATTGGTTTTCCGTCCAGCAAGATTTCCCCTTTCAGCTCGCCTTTGTAACTGCGGGGGATCAAACCGTTCAGACAGCGGATCAGGGTGGTTTTGCCGCAGCCGCTTGCCCCTGCCAGCAAGAACAACTCCCCTGCCCGAGCCTCGAAGGTGATCTCGCGAATGGCTGGTTCAGGGCGATCTCGATAGCGGAAGGTCAGGTTGTTTACCCAAACGAGAGGTTGCGCCATTTTTAGGAGTTATCCGATTCGAGAAGTAAATCCACAGGGTCGCCAACATTTGCTCCAATGCGCTGTGCAGCATTGCCATTGACTTCGCATATCAGCAAATAATCACTGCTGCCAAAGAGACTAACCAGAGTGCCCGGCTCACGCTCGCCAAAAGTATTGACAAAATCTCTCACAGATTTTCCCGACAATCGCACTTCGGCAACACGCCGGTTCGCGACATCTGAGCGTAAAATATTGGTATAGATATTTCCAAAATGATCGATATGGGTGACTTCGCCACGCAAGCCGTTGGGGATAGGATTTGGTTTGGCAAAGTTCAAGCGCACTACATCGGTGATTGATTCCCCAAGTTCAGAGAGAGGGACGCCATTGGCAAGGTGAGCAGCCACTGGCGCAAAAATATCCCGCCCATGAAAGACGAAACTGATGCGTGGCAGCCAATATTGGCTACGGGTGAGATGGACAAATTCAACCTGGTTCCCCCGACTCTCGTGATATTCGAGCAAAGCCGTGAAAATTCCGTTATCCGGTCCGACAACATAATGATTGCCTAGCCGCCCTGCAAGTGGGCGTCGCTTTGTCCCGACACCTGGGTCGACTACCGCAATGTGAATTGTGTCATTGGGATAATACGGCGCAGCGCGACGCAATATTTGTGCTCCTTCCATCACGTTTTGGGGAGAGATCAGGTGAGTAATATCGGTGATTTGCACTTGAGGGGCGATGCTCCAGATCACTCCTTTCATTGCCCCAACATGGCTATCTCGCAAACCAAAATCTGTCGTCAATGTGATGATAGACATGCTGCACCTGAGAGCTTAAGAACTGAACTTAATCCCAAAATATGGGTTTAGAAATGCTGTCTCTTCTTCTCTTCAATTCTTAAGATAATTGTAACAGAAATCAGAGAACTGAAGCATCAACCCTTTTCGGATTCAACCTTCCATTGGTTCTTGGGGGATGCTAAAAAAGCAACACCTAACCTTGCCAGGGGTGAACAAACTTTCATAAAGCCAAAACTGGTTGCACTTTTTCTCTCCCCTTGTACAATTAAGATAATCACACCAAACGGGAAGGTTCTAAAATGGTCTATCCCCTTGAGGGGGAGAAGAAGCGGTTCTTTTTTGCACAGGCTAGCGCGTTATTGATTGCGGCTTTACTCCTCTCGATTCTCGGGTGGCAGCTTTCCTTCTCAGCGGTTGCCCAGAGCATCACCTTGATCCCAATCTGTCGAATTCAAGGCAAAGGGTTTTCTTCGGATTGGAAGGGGCAATTTGTTTATGTTCAAGGAATTGTGACGGCAGATTTTGATCAAAAACGGGGCTTAATCGCTCTGCAACAACCAAGTTGCGATCAAGACCCTAAAACCTCGGATGCGCTTTGGGTCTACTTAAGCCCGAAGGCGGATATTGTGCGCAAAGGGGATCAAATTCAAGTTGGTGGCAAGGTGGTGGAATCCTTCGGACGCACCCAAATTGAAAGCAATTATTCTCAGATCACGCTGCTTACAACCGACAACCCTATGCCTGAAGCCGTGGAGCTGATCCCGCCGCAATGGGACACCCAAGCCAACCTCTATTACGAAGGTCGGGAAGCAATGATAGTCAGTGTGTCTCTTGCGAATGTAATCGGCCCGACCGATTCGTATGAGACTACCTGGCTGATGCCAACGGTTATGGACGTGACGCGCCTTTTTTATGACGATCCGCGTGGCACGGGCGGAGTGTTTGCCATCGATGCTGGTGGGGATTATGAGCTTTCCCCTGCGCTGAAGGTTGGCGATCAGGTAGCGAATGTTTTTGGTGTCCTTGATGAGGCTTATGAAGCCTATCGAGTTTATCTCCTAGAAGAGCCAACCATCCTTGAATCACCTTTTTGGGGCTACCCGCAAGCTCCCGTTGTTTCTGCCCCCAATGCCTTTCGCATGGCGACCTTCAACCTGTCCAATCTCTTCGATACGGAAGATGACCCCCAGGTCAATGACACCATCCTGAGCAAAGCGGAGTATCAACGCCGCTTGCGGAAGCGTGCCCTTGTCTTACACGAAGTCTTGGGTGAACCCGAGGTAGTTGCCCTCCAAGAAGCAGAGAACGAAAGAGTGCTGCGCGACCTGATCGACCAACCCGAAATCACAGCCCCTTACGAAATTATCTGGGAAGAGACCCCAGACTTGCGCGGTCTGGATGTNGCATTGCTCTATCGCAGCGATCGGCTGCGCGTGATGGATGTGCGCCAAGAGCAGGGTTGCACGGATTTGGTTGATGGTCTGGGTCCAGATGGCAATCAGAATGTGAAAGTTCCCGAAAATCGACCAACTTGTGACCTGGACGGGGATGGTAATCTCGATGGCAACCGGCTTTTTTTACGCCCGCCTTTGGTAGTCAAAATCGAGATGAAAGAACTGCACGGAGTGGGGGAACACCCCCAATTCGTTGTGATCGTCAATCATTGGAAGTCAAAAGTTGAGGATAGTCCTTGGATGCTTTATACCCTGCCGCGGAGAATAAAGGAGGCTGAGTTCACTGCTGACTTAATTTTACGTCTGAACATGGAATTTCCCACGACCCCGCTGCTGTTGGCAGGGGATTTCAACGACTTTCCAACCTCGTTGCCACTGCAAAAATTGCTTGCTACCGGCATCGTCGATCTGACCCAAACACTTCCGGCAGAACAACGCTATTCCTACACCTATCGAGGCATTTCGCAAAATATCGATTATTTACTTCTCGAAGCCAACAAGGGGTTGCAGGTGGCTCAAGTTACCCCGCTGCACTTCAATGCTGATTATCCATATTCATGGATAAGCCGTGACGATACCCCCATCCGCGCTTCTGACCACGATGTGTGGCAAGCGACCTTTTATTTCCCCTATCAGAGTTTTTTGCCGTTGACGATGCGCAGCGACCGTTAAGTGGGGAGGATCGCCTCGCCGTCGAACTTACGGATGACCATGACCACTTTGCCTTGCACTTCTACGTTTTCAGGGCGATCGATCAGGATTGGTTGGTAGGCTGGGTTGGCAGGTTGCAGACGCAGGCGGCCGTTTTCTTTGTAGATGTACTTCAAGGTGGTCTCTTCGACATCTTTTAGCCAAACCGCTACCATCTCGCCATTGCGCACCTCTTTTACAGGACGCATGATGACGATGTCGCCGTCGTTGATCATGGCATCGATCATCGAGTCCCCGCGCACTTCAAGGGCGAAGAGATCGCTGGCTTGGTCACGTTTGGAGAACAAACTGCTCGCAACCGCAACGGCATGGTCTGGATCAAAACGGGCGAAGTCTGAACCGGGCACGGGCAGTGGTTCACCAGCTTGAATGCGGCCGAGGATGGGGATATGCAAAAGTTCTTCTGCGAAGGACTGAGCTTTTTGGCGCATTGTGCCATAAAGATTGATGCCCAGCTCTGCCGGACTGCGCAATAAGCGAATGCCGCGTGAGATGCCACTATCCCGTTCGATGATGCCCCATTCTTCTAATTGATCGAGATATCGATTGACCATCGAGGTAGAGGTGATGTCAGTGCGTTCACAAAGTTCACGAATTGAGGGAGGATAGCCAAGGTTGGTGAGGAATTCATGCAAAACTGTCACAATTTTGCGGTGGCGTTCTTGCATCTGTTGCGTTTTGCGTCTTGCCATCATGGTGGTTTCTCCTTAAAAAAATGAAACCCATTATATATAAAGAGCTTGCAATCCAAATTCTTAGATTATTTGTGCTACATATATAACACGAACAATCGTTCTATGTCAAGGTTTTTTAACAAGAAGGGAGTTGAAAACCGATCTTCGGGGTAAAATTGTTCACAAATTTTGCTTTGTGAGGGAGACATGCCTGAGGCAATCATCCAATTTCCACGTGGTTTTTTATGGGGAACGGCTACTTCATCCCATCAGGTCGAAGGGAATAACTTTCTCAATTCTTGGCATTGGTGGGAGGAGCAAGGTCATATTATTCATGGCCATCAATGTGGTTTGGCTTGTGATTGGTGGGGCGGGCGCTGGCGCGAAGATTTCGATCGCGCCGCTGAGGGCAATCAAAATGCCCATCGTCTCTCCATTGAATGGAGCCGCATTCAACCCACCCCGGATAAATGGGACGAGGACGCTCTAGAGCGTTACCGAGAGATGATGCGCGGCTTAGCTGAGCGCAACCTGACGCCGCTGGTCACCTTACACCATTTTTCGGAGCCAATGTGGTTTCTGGAAGAAGGGGCTTGGGAGAATGACCAATCCGTTGAGCGTTTTACCCAGTATACCCGCAAAGTTGTCGATGCCCTCAAGGAATATGTCACTTTGTGGGTCACTTTTAACGAGCCCAATCTATATCTCATTTTTGGTTATGTTCAGGGTGTTTGGCCACCCGGTAAAAAGAGCTTCGATGCGGCTGTCAAAAGCGCAGTCAATCTACTGCGCGCTCATGCCAGCGCTTACCGTGCGATCCATGCTATCCAACCACTGTCTCTTATACAC
>JAOAHK010000128.1 GCA_026415275.1 Anaerolineales bacterium | reverse complement strand
GCTGGAGCACCGGATACAAACGAGCCGCTTTCTGGTATTCCGGTTGCTATTACGGGTATTGTTCCCTGCAAAGTCTCAGCCGAGAATGGGGCAATCCATCGCGGCGACTTATTGGTCACTTCTTCCATACCAGGACATGCTATGCGAGCAGGGGACGATCCGCCTCAGGGAACGGTTTTGGGGAAAGCGTTAGGAGAACTGATTACCGGTACAGGGATAATCTACATATTGGTTGTTTTACAATAGGGGGGAAGCGATGAGTAAAAAACTCTTCTTTTTTGGAGTATGTTTTCTCTTATGCATCTTCATGGTTGTTGACATTGCTTCTGCGATGTCCTCCCCTAGTTATCGTCTCGAGTGGTACACACCCTTGACTGGAAGCGGTGGCTCTATGAGCTCGGCAAATTACAAAATGGATTTCACAGTCGGACAATCTGCCAGCATTAACTTGATGACATCAACCAATCGAGCTTGCTTGGGATATTGGTGTGGGTTGATCGACTGGCGGGTTTTCTTGCCTTTGATACTAAAAAACTGATCTAACGCCCATTCGGGATAAGATAGTGAAATGTCATTTCGACAAGTGAAACGAGGAGAAATCTGGCACGATTACGGAAATCATAAGAGATGTCTTGCTGCGCGCCATTGACCTGGAGGGATGAGCGAGGTTATTTTATTCTGCAGGAGCGTAGCGTTCCCTTATGTCATTCCGAGGGAGCGCAGCGACTGAGGAATCTGAGATTTCTCCCTGCGGTCGAAATGACAAAAATTCGGTTCGTTCGATATGAAATATCACTTATTTGGGTTCATCCCGAACTCGCGTCAATCCATTTGGCTACACCATAACCAAAGAATTGGACGAGCTGCAAAGACTGTAAAAGAAACTGTAAACCTTGCAGCTCTCCTTCATTCGATTAAGAAATGTTCTGGCTGATATATAATCAACATAAGCTCGAGTGAAGTGTAGAGTTATCATCTTAACGTAACCCAACAATGAACCACTTCCACACCTCTGAGGCTCAATAATGGAGACCGCGAAAACAAATCATTCAATTCGAATCCGTCCCATCCAAATAAGTGAGTTAGGGAAAGCAAAGGAAATTCTGGATGCCGGCTACGGCGAAGCGCCAGGACGGGAAAACGAACTAAAACGACTGTCCCGTATCCAAAGTGAGGGGTGGTTTTTCGCCTGCCGCGGGCAAGAACCGGTCGGGATAGGAGGCGCAATTCTTTATGACCGTTTTGCTTATATTGGCATGATGGCGGTTTTACCTGCTTACCAGCGGCAAGGGTATGGGCGAGCGATCTTTGAACATATATTGGATTGGCTGCGCGAACAGGGGTGCATGACTTATTTGTTGGACGCCACACCTGCTGGAGCTGCCTTGTATCGACAATATCATTTCACCGAGTTAGAGTTCGCACGGCAGTACATTTGCCATCAACCACAGGGACAAACACATCCTTCTCCAAAAGTCGACTTGATCACTGAAGACCGCATCCCCGAACTGGTGGCTTTCGACCAGCAATATTTTGGGGCGAATCGCGAGCGGTTGCTGCGGGTTTACTTTGCAGATTATCCCCATCGCTTTTTGGTCAAAAGGGATAGCAATGGGAAAATCCGCGGCTTCCTCATTGCCCAACCCCAACGTCCAGGACCTTATGTGGCTTGCTCTGTTGAGGACGCAGCCGATTTGTTAGAGGCAGCTTTAACATTGAATTTTGAGGGCGAAATCAATGTCATCGCACCGGCTGCGAATCGGTACGCAGAAGATTTATTCCAACAATATGGTTTTCAGTTTCTGCGCGCCTTACCCCACATGGGCTGGGGACTGTTGCCTTCCCCCTGTCAACGGCAATTTATCTACGGGCAAACCAGTTTTGCATTGGGTTAATCTTGACCGCTGGATTCGCTTGTTTTATCACTAGATAGGTTAAGCCTTTTGTGGTTAAATTGGCAAGATCATCTTTACCAAATTGAGGAGAATTACCGATGCAGACCATCTTACGCAGTAAAACCAAGACAGTGAAAATTGATCCCAATGGTCCGTTCACCATCATCGGCGAAAAAATCAACCCCACCGGACGCAAGAAACTGGCAGCCGCGCTACAAGAGGGTGACTTCGATTACGTGCGCGAGCTAGCTACCAAGCAGATTGCCGGCGGGGCCGATGTATTGGATGTCAATGTGGGGGTACCGGGATTGGATGACGTTGCCGTGCTGCCTCAAGTGGTGAAGCTTCTCGGGGAGGAGTTCGATATTCCCTTATGTATCGATACGCCAAACCCCAAAGCTCTTGAAGCGGCGCTCAAAGTTGCGCCGGGACGGGTTTTAGTCAATTCGGTTAATGGTGAAGAGTCCTCTCTAAGCAGTGTTTTGCCTTTAGTAAAGGAATACAACACAGCAGTCATCGGTTTGGTAATGGATGAGAACGGCATTCCCAACGACCCGGAGACTCGCTGTGCCATTGCGGAGAAAATCATCGAACGCGCTGCTCGGCTCGGTATCCCCATTGAAGATATTGTGATCGATGTCTTAGTGCTGACCGTTGGCGCCGATAGCAACGCTGGAGCGGTGACATTGAAGACTATCGAATTGGTGCGCAGGAATTTTGGGGTGAACATCAATTTAGGCGCCAGCAATGTATCCTTCGGATTGCCCGACCGCGACACCCTAAACATGGCATTTTTGGGTTTGGCTTACCACGCAGGGGCAAGCTGTGCCATTACCGACCCGATGAAATATACCGCCTTTTTGAAAGGCTGCGATCTCTTGATGGGGCGGGACGCCTACGCAGCAAGATATATCAAGTATTTCCGCACGCATCCGGTTGAAGAGAAAAAATAAGGCTGTCAGGCAGTTGTGGGATAACAGCTTGCAGTTATCCCACAATAAATCTAAAACTCAAGAAAAACTTAGATGAAAGGCGGAGGCGAAAAAGACCTTGCCACCCTATTACGGGAGATGCGGCCGTTCCTGCATCCCCAAGCGGTTGTTTTTTTTAGCTTTGCCAAAGAGACTTTCTTTTCGTTGGACCTCCATCAGATAGCGAGCTTTTGGGAAGAAGAGGGGATCACAGTTGTTTTACCCCAAAGCCAAGCAGAGCAACTCAACCTGCCAATCAAAGGCTATTGGGCATGGATAACATTACAAATCCATTCCTCCCTTGAAGCAGTGGGTTTCTTGGCGGTGATTACATCTGCTTTTGCCAAGGCGGGGATCAGTGCCAACGTCTTCTCAGCATTCTATCACGATCATATCTTTGTCCCTTGGGAACGCCGTTTGCAGGCAATGGAAGTGTTAAGAACGATTTCCAAGGTTCCGAATAACCATTGATCCAAATTCCGATACAGTCCTTGATGAGGTGACTTTTGAGAGCAGATTACGTAGATCATCAATAGACGTTATTCTGCTAAAGGAGGAAAAACATGAGGTCAAATCCCAATTCACAGTGGGGACGGATCCTGAGTGGGGTTATTTTGTCTGTGATTTCTGCGGTGTTGGTAGTACTTGCTTTCCCACCTCATGAAATCTGGCCCTTAGTTTTCGTCGGTTGGGTGCCGATGTTAGTCGCTCAATATCGCGTTTTGCCCTCAAAATGGTCGTCACTAGCCCCCGCTCTGGGCATCGGGCTCTGGTTACAAGGTTATCTCGGCCCGGTTTTCCAGCCTATTGGGACGTTTATGGTCTGGTTGCCTTTGATTGTGGCGGTGATGACCTTGCTGACCGATCGGGGACTGCAAGAGTTTCATCAGAAGACAAGCTATCGCTGGTTTATCCCAAGCGGGGTTCTCAACTGGGCGGGGATCGAAATGATTCGCTTGTTCATCCCCATTGCTGGCACATGGGCGTTTATTGCCTACCCTCTCTTCCGCCAAACCTGGCTTATTCAACCGGTGGGCATCTTTGGAATCATTGGCATGGGGATGGTGGTGATCTTGATCAATTACGCTTTAGCCATGGGTTCTTTATGGCTCTATGATCGGAAAACCAACCTTACTCCATCGGAAGTAAATCTTTCGGGCACGCTGGTGAAAAACTGGCTGTTAGCCACCGCAGTCATTTTGATTGCTTGGATCAGTCTAAGTTTGTTTCTCTATCTGCAACCCTTATCCACCCCAACCCTGCAAGTCGCAGCTATCCAGCCCAGTCGCTCCTTGATCATGAGCGCCTTAGCCGGTGAAGAAGGGGAGGTAACCCGTTTGCACCAACGGATGATCGAACAAACCCGCCAGGCGGCGCGCAAAGGGGCGCGTTTGATTGTCTGGCCGGAAGGGGTGATGCCTTGGGATCCCCTCGTTGAGGATCGTTTGGATTTGAAATGGCTAACTGCCGAGACAAACGCATATTTAGCGACCGGTTACGTCATCGTAACCGAGCAAGGTTTACGCAACGAAGCCACCGTTCTTTCTCCAGACGGGCAGTTTCTAGGGGTTTTTGGTAAGGATCATCCGGTTGTCTTTGCTGGCGAAACAAGCTTGACGCGGGGGACATACCCGGTTTATGCAACCAATTTGGGTAAACTGGCGACAATTATCTGCTATGACCTAGACTACACGGACACGGCGCGCAAGATGGCTGCCCAGGGCGCTCAGCTTATCGCTGTGCCATCGAATGATTGGAGCACTATTGCCGATAAACATTACACCCATTTGGTGTTTCGCGCCGTGGAAAATCGTGTAGCGATGGTCAAGGCAGATGGGGGCTGGGACTCGGCGATTATCGACCCGTACGGGCGGATTAGGACATTAGCCTCATTCCCGCAAGGAGGAGAGGCAACTCTCGTCGGTGAAGTGCAAATCGGCAGCGGAAATGGCACCCTTTACACGCGTCTAGGCGATTGGACAGGATGGTTGGGTTTGTTCGGGATGATCTTTTTCACCTTTGGTAGTGGATGGCTGGAGAGACGAGCGACGACAAAGTAGAGCAAGTTTCGTCTCGTGCTGTGCGATATGAATGTTAAGTTATCTATGTCTATTGTAGTATAGTTTGGTTTTATTCTAAAACCCTTCCAAGCGAGAGAGATCAGCAACACCATCCGCCAGAGCGACAATGCGTTGGAGTAAACCCAAGCGATTTTGGCGCACGGTTTGGTCCTCGCACATCACCAGAACTTCATCGAAGAAGCGGTTAATAGGAGGAATCAACGGTAAGAAACCACTCAAGAAATCATTCACCGAACCTGACTTCCGGCGAACTGCCTCCGATTGACGCACAGCATCGTAAAGAGCTTGTTCGGCTGGTTCGGTTAAGTGCGTTGCGTCCACTGAAAAGCGTTCCTTGAACTCGCGAGTGATGCGCACGCAGCGGGCATATGCCGGCAAGATCGTGTGCCAATCGGGACGGGAAACCCAACGATTAAGCTCTTGAACAGCTTCTTCCGCAGCGGCAGGATGATCTCCCTGCACTGCAAGGATGGCTTCAACGACATCGTAGCGATAGCCCTGTTCGAGTAGGATGTTGCGCAAGCGTTCGATGATGAATGCCTGACACGTTGCCAAACTCTCACTGGAAGCTTCGATCGGCAACAGACGGGCAGCAGCTTGTAGAGCTTCTTGGATGGAGAATTTGATCTTCCAAGCCAGCAGGTTTTGCACCAATCCCAGCGCAGCGCGGCGTTGGGCGAAGGGGTCTTTATTTCCAGAGGGGGCTAAGCCAGCAGCAAATAAGCCAGCTAGGGTATCCAAACGATCGGCTAAACCAACCACCAATCCAGCTTTGGTTTTAGGCAATGCATCCCCGGCGAAGCGCGGCAGGTAATGCTCAAAGATGGCTTCAGCAACCGCAGGGGTTTCCCCACTTTGAAGAGCATAATAGCGCCCCATCACCCCTTGCAAGGAGGTCATTTCGACCACCATTTGGGTTGCCAAATCGGCTTTGCAGAGGTGAGCAGCGCGCCTAGCGATCTCCAATTCAGCATCATTCAAATCGCACATAGCACCAACAACCGAGACCAATTGCTCAATGCGCTGCGTTTTATCGAGCATCGATCCGAGCTTGTATTGAAAGGTAAGCGTTTGCAAACGTGGCAGAAAGCTTTCTAGTGGCTGTTTGAGGTCTTCGCGCACGAAGTAAGCAGCGTCGGCAAAACGAGCGCGAATTACGTGTTCATTGCCCTCAATGATTATGTCTGCCCCTTCACAACCTCCATCGACAACTGGTTTATTGGCGACAGTGATGAAGTAAGGTAGAAGAGAACCGTCCTCTNTTTGTACAGGAAAATAGCGTTGATGCTTTTTCATCACCGAAATTAGCACTTCGCGGGGTAGTACAAGGTATGCAGCGTCAAAGGTCCCGCGCAGGACAGCCGGGGCTTCCACTAAATTGGTTACTTCGCCCAACAAGTCCGCATCCAACTCACTAACACCTCCGACTTCTTGGGCTAGTCTTTCCACTCTTTCAGCGATCTGTGCTCGGCGTTCCTGCGGATCGAGCAGGATACCCTGATTTTGCAAGAACTGGAAATACTCCTCAACCGAGCCTAGGTTCATCTCGGCAGGTTGGAGAAAACGTAGCCCGCGTGTGCGTGGTTGGGCGATCAAGCCGCCGTACTCAAAGGGAACGGAGGTACTCCCATGCATCGCTAGTAACCAACGGATTGGGCGGGAAAACGAAATGTTGCTCTGGTTCCAGCGCATCGATTTTTCGAAGCGCAGGGAAGCAACCAGCTCCGGTAAGGCTTGAGAGAGAACTGTCAGAGTAGGCTGCCCCTCTTCTCGTAGGATGGCAACCACATATTGCCCACCATCGATCTCTTGAACCTGCAGATCGGTAATTTTTAAGCCTTTGCTGCGGGCAAAACCTTCGGCAGCCGGTGTGGGGCTGCCATCGGGGTTGAAAGCGCGCGCCGCCGGCGGACCCTTGACCAAGCTCTCATGGTCGCTTTGCCGTTCGGCAAGCCCCTCAACATAAACGACCAAACGGCGTGGTGTGCCCATAACACGGAATGAATGGTAACCCAAGCGCAATTCATCTAACCAAGTGGGTAGCCGGGAACGCAACTGCTCTAGGGCGTCGTTCAGGTCATGGGCAGGCAACTCTTCGGTGCCGATTTCAAGAAGGAATGGTGAAGCACCCTCTCCTTTGGGAGGCTGGTCGATCGAATCAGTATGGCGGG
>JAOAHK010000127.1 GCA_026415275.1 Anaerolineales bacterium | reverse complement strand
TGATTTCAAGAGATATTGCTGCGCATGCGTTCTTGCAAGTCAAAGGGGAGGTGATGCAAATCGATCGCTTCTTCGTCGCAGAAGATCATTGCCCGTTCAATGGCATGACAGAGTTCACGGATGTTTCCAGGCCAATCATAAGCCATGAGTGCATCCAAGGCTCGTGGGGTTACATTCTGGATGTTCTTTCCCCGCTGAGGGTTAAAGCGGCGAATAAAGAAGCCAACCAGCTCAGGAATGTCTTCTTTGTGCTCGCGCAAGGGCGGGACCTCGAGATCAACCACCTTCAAGCGGTAATAAAGGTCAGAACGAAATGCGCCATCCTCCATCATTTTCCTGAGATCGCGATTGGAGGCTGCTAGAATTTGCACATCTACTTTAATCTCAACGGTGCTGCCCAGCCGGCGAAAAGATTGTTCATCCAAGGCGTGTAATAGTTTGGCTTGGGTTTCCACACTCATCGAAGAAATTTCGTCTAAAAACAAAACGCCACCGTCAGCGGTCTCTAACAGCCCTAGTTTTCGCTTTTCAGCGGAGGTAAAGGCGCCAGCTTCATGCCCAAACAGTTCGGATTCAAATACGGTTGCTGGTAGAGCGCCGCAATCTACATGCATAAAGGGTTTGCTCGCCCGTGGTCCCATCTTGTGAATAGCTTTTGCCAAGAGCGATTTACCAGTCCCCGTTTCTCCAGTGATCAGCACCGAAACCGAAGCACTGGCTGCGCGTTGCGCTTGTTCGTATAATCGGCGCATGACTGGAGAGTTGCCGATGACGAAGTCAATGTTTTGCAGTTGTGCCTGACGAAAGAGGTAGAGCTCACGGCGCAGGGCGACATTTTCTGCAGCGCGTTGGAGACTTTTCTCGACTTGGCTGAAAACCACCGGCTTTTGTAGAAAATCTGTTGCTCCTTGTTTCATGGCATCAACGGCTGTTTCAATATCTCCAGTGCCAGTGATGACAATTACTGAGGGGCGGATTGGAAGATAGGTGGTTTCTTGAAGTAGATCGAGACCGTTTCCATCCGGAAGAGCTATGTCTAACAAAATAATGTCACCGATACCCTGATTAAGGTATTCTCTTGCTTTGTTTAAACTTTGGGCGACCATAACTTCATAGCCACGAGACTGAATATAAGGCAGCAATGGGTTGATAAAATCCTCTTCGTCTTCAACCATGAGAACGGTGTATGCCATAGTTACTCCTGAGAGTCTTGAATTGATTCTTCGGACGAAGCCAATGGCAATCTCACGATAAAAACAGTCCCGCCCGGAATGCTTTGGTAGTCAATCACACCCTTGTGAGCTTGGACGATTTTGTGGCAGATCATGAGGCCGATGCCGCTTCCATTGGACTTAGTGGTAAAGCTTTTCTTGAATAGTTTATCCCGATATTCTTCCGCTATGCCAGGCCCGCTGTCAGCGATGCTGATTTCGACCCAGTCTTCCTTGCCCTCTTTTGGGCTGACGAGCTGAATTTTTGTGGTCAGATTGCCTCCGTTTTCCCTCATAGAGTGCACCGCATTGTCAATCAGGTTGGCAAAGACTCGTTCCAAAGCACGGCGGTTGCCACGGATCGGTGGGAGCTTTGCGCCTGGTTCGTAATTCAGGTGAATGTTTGCTTGCTGAAGATGCATGGACTGCCGATCCAACACTTTCTTCACGAGGGCCTGGATGTCAATAATTTCCATCTCAATCTCGCTGATGCGGTTGTAAGTCAAGATGGTATCCATCAGGTCGTTTAACCGTTCGCAATTCTGCTGGATGCGCTGGATTATGGCTTGATTGGGGTCATCGACTGGCAAATTCATTGCCATCCATTGTAGATTAGCTGTGATGTTATTGATGGGATTGCGTGCTTCGTGGGCAAACAGAGTGGTAAACTCCCCAAGCACTGCCCGTTGTTCCATCCTCATCGATTGTTTCAATAACGCTTCCTGTTCAGTGCGATCTTGGATGAGAATAGCCATGCCGTTCACTTTTTGATCGATGCGCAACGGGATCAATTGTAAGTCGGCGAGGAAGGATTGACCAGAGCGACGGTATAAATGGACCGACCGAACTTGATTGGCATAAGCTCCTTGAAGCGTGTTGTGAATGACTGCGGATAAATCCTTTTTGCTAATCAAAAAAGTTTGCACGGTCTGGTTGATTGCTTCGACGCTGGTGTAACCTAAAATAGTCTCTGCCGAACTGTTCATATACAGAATGCGTTGTTCTTGATTGATCAGGATAATCCCTTCTTGGATTGAATTCAACAAGCGACGATGAATGCTGTTTTCGCGTGACAGGATGGAGTGTTCCTTTTCGAGATTTCGGGTTTGGTAAAAGAGTTGAACCAGATTCGATAAGTATTGAGTCAGAACAGCCCATTCCTCGATAGGGATTGGGCAAGACAATTCTTGTGAACTACTGAGGATGATGAGTCCCACGCGCGCGTTGGTTTCACCCAAGGGGAGAGCAAGTAAAAAACGTTGTCCACACTCTTGAGCAAGCTTAGCCAATTGGGTCTTTGGTGGCTGCTTTTCCGTCCAGATCGTAGGCGCAGAGATTTCCGCCAAGGCTTTTACCGATAACTGTTGTGGAAATACTCCTGTTGATTCCTTGTAATTCGTACATTGAAGAAACGTTTGGTTGGAGAGTGCTGTGTATAGATAGCCATTTTCACAAGACGAAAACTTCATCAAATCATCTAATGACTGAGAAAGAAGATTTGTCAAGGAATAATCTGCAAGGAGAAAGTGTGCCCAATCCAAAGCTCTCCAAATTTTCTCTGAGTTATTTATGGATTTTGCTAATGAAAGAGATGGCTCTGATGGAGTGAAAACTAATAACAGCCAATGACTTCGTTTGGGTAAGGGCTGCAAGCGGGCAGTCCCCTGGATAATTGCTCCCGTAGCGGTAATCATTTCGCAAGAAAAAGTCTGTGGCTCACTCAAAATTACCGAGGAGGGTAAACTGCCCACTATTGAACGAAGCGAGGATTGTTGAAATTGAGGAATGGTGAATTGGAATAGCTCACAAGCTTTGGCGTTTGCGATTAAGATTTGATCTGCGGCAGGGTTGAGGAGTAAGGATGGTTGAGGGAGCTGATCTAACACAAGTGCAACATCGGCTAGATCGATCCCGCCAGTCAATGTGGGAAAGATGCGTACTTGAGGGGGGATTTTCATCAGCAGAATCTTAACCGAAATTTACTCAATCGAAGCAGGCAGTTTTTGGTGTTTCATCCTGGAACGAAGGTGAGCTGGAAGGATTCCTTCCATTGCCCGGTATTTTGCCACTGTTCGGCGCGCAATATTGTACCCGCGTGCTTTAAGGATTTCAACCAGTTCTAAGTCCGTAAGCGGTTGGGATTCGTTAGCAATGATCTTCTGCAATTCTGTTCGGATGTGCAAGCTGCGGTCGAAGAATTTAGCAAGGGGGATGATTTTGCCATTGGGTAATTGAGCTGTTTTTCCTGAAACTGCTCTTGAAATTGTTGACTCGTGAACATCTAATTCTGCAGCCAGACTTGCTCGAGTGAGAGGATATAAGTAAGCATCCCCTTTGAGGATAAACTCTCTTTGTCGTTTGACCAGCGTATGCATGAGACGCACAATGGCATGATTCCGCTGTTGAATACACTTGACGAACAGAGTGGCGCGTTCTAAGTCATTTTGCCACTGCTCGATCTTTTGCGGTGGCGCTTCGCGCAACCCTTCTCGAAAGAGAGGATTGACGCGCAGCTTGCCAGCGATTGGAAAAACAATTTCGACCACCAGAGGGGCATTTTCATCCCCGTTGAGCAAGGAAATGATGATATCTGGTGTGTAATAGGCTTCGCGGTAGGGAGTGGTGGGTTGGTGGACTTCACCCCAATTTGCCCGGGCTGGATAGGGATTCAAGTTCTTGCCGATAAACGCAGCGATTTCTTTTACTTTGGCTGTCGAGACACCTAGAATTTTGGCTAACTCAGGATATTGGTGGTGAAGGAGAAGCTCCCAACCTTCTTCGATTGCCCGTCTGGCTAGAGGCGGGACATTCCGAGTTTGGGAAATTACATCGAGTTGAACAAGTAAGGCTTGTTTTGGGTCGCTCGAGGCTACTCCGAGTGGATCGGCGTATTGCAAAATGCGTTGCACCTTTTCTACTCGGCTTAAGGGAACGTGATGATAGAGGGCAATTTCGATGAGCGGTGTGCGCAGCAACCCATCTTTGTCCAAACAGGTCAGGATATGGGCAGCAATTGGCCGATCGGCTTTTTCCAACTCTGATGCTACCTGGCGGAGAACATAAACCGGTAAATCCTCGCATTCAACCGATGTTTCTTCAAAAGAATTCTCTACCTCCTCGTCAATTCGATAGCTAATGGCATATTCTTCACGCGGGGAAATGAAAACGATTGGCTCATCATTGGATAAATTTTTAGGCCGAGAGCAGATGGGACAGTGCAAGGTGTCGATTAGGGGTTTCTGACACGATGGGCAGAATCGTCCTTCGATAACTTCTAAAGCAGGGTTAGAGGAAAGTTCAGATTGGATGGTCTCATGGAGCTCAGGGGTAGAGAGACCTAATAAAAACATTGTCTTGGTAATATGGGCGGTGGTGATGGGCCGAACTTCAACGGATTGGATTTGGCGGATCAACATACTTAACTTCCCTTTCTATGTCATTATAACCTGTTACAAGAATCGTGCCAAATGTTTTGAGGGAAGTTGGTCGATAGGAGCTGAAACTCATCGAAAACTGCTTATCACCATCTATATTCTTGGCAAGATAGATGTGCTAGAATAAATCGTGGTCGTGACAGAATGATTGGCTCAGAAAACGAAATGCTCTTAGATGGCATTCCCGTCACAGATCGTTCGGGGGAGGCAAGGAAACTCCAGCCGCTTGGGCTGGTTGTTTTTATGGATTCCTCGATCGGAATACTGGGTTAGAAAGGATAACGAAGATGTTGCGTGCCTTTTTTATCTATTTGTCGAAAGCCTCGTGGGCAAGACAAATCGTTACCCGCTGGCGGGTAGCTTGGCAAGCGGCAAGTCGCTTTGTGGCTGGGGAAAAACTTGAAGATGGCATTGCGGTTGCGCGAAAGTTAAACGAAAACGGTATCCAAGCGACTTTAGACCAACTGGGCGAACATACGACTACCGCTGAAGGGGCAGAAAAAGCCACGCAGGGCATCCTTCAAATATTAGATGCCATAGAAGCTGAAGGAATCCGATCCAATATCTCGATAAAGTTAACCCAAATTGGTCTCAAGATTGACCTAAAACTTTGCGCCGAAAATCTTGCGCGCATCCTTCAACATGCTATTGATCGCAATAATTTTGTACGCATCGATATGGAGGATTCTACCTGTGTAGATGATACTTTAGCGTTGTTCTATGAAATGCGCAATGACCGAGGGTTTCACAATGTTGGTATAGTGATCCAATCCTATCTATATCGGACCGTGGAAGATGTTAACCGATTGATGCAGATTCCGGCTCGCATCCGTTTGTGCAAAGGAGCTTATAAAGAACCTGCCCACGTTGCTTATCCCAAAAAGCGGGATGTGGATGCCAATTACGATCGGGTGACCCAAATTCTGCTGGATCGCGCACTTCAGGTCGGCGCACCGCTGCTCAGTGAGGATGGTCGGGTTCCACCGATTCCAGCGCTGGCAACCCATGACGAGAAACGCATACGTTTTGCACTGGAATATGCGAAACAAATTGGGTTGCCCCAAAAAGCAATGGAATTTCAAATGCTTTATGGCATTCGACGCGATTTGCAATCCGGCTTGGTGGAACAAGGTTATCCAGTGAGGGTTTACGTTCCTTTTGGCACAGAGTGGTATCCTTATTTCACGCGCCGATTGGCAGAACGACCTGCTAATGTTTGGTTCTTCATCTCCAATTATTTTCGCAGATGAGTTTTGAGTTTAATCTGCATTTGCAGACTGCACATGGAGTAATTTAGAAACGAAAAAATAGCCTACCTGCTGGCTTCAGACGCAAGGTGTTGCTTTGAAGTCCGCAGTGCCTTTCAAGTCATGGTATCATCATCGGGTACGTGAGCTGAAGGATTGTAATTGGGTTGTAGGTGCAAGTTGATGAAAAAGTTTGTTTGGATAGGACGGAAAAGTTTTCGCCGGAGTCTTCGATGAGTCAAAGGTGGGCAATTGCGGCGTTTTTTGTTGAAAGTTTTCTCTTATTCAGCCTTGGTGTGGGAGTGGCAAAATATCTCGGCAGCACTGTCATAGGGGAGCAGATTGGGATTGGGTACCTTTGGGTGTTTTGTTTGCAGTTGGGTGGAGTTTTTCTTTGGCGACATGCTACGGGGACGATGAAGGTTAAGGATAATGGTCGCTTGCGGGTTTCGCCCTATTCAACTGATTTTATCCTTGCCATAGCAGCCTTTGCAAGTTCAGCATCGTTGACCGTGTTGATGATTGCCGGTCGTCTCTATACGCTTGGGATGTTGGGGGTCACCTTACTTGCGATTTTAGGCACATTAATTGGCGCAAAAACACTGCGCATAGCCGAAACCGATCGATTTCGAGAGATCATTCTCAGTTTTGTAGTTGCGGTCCTTATTCCATGGTTTGCTTTCCTTCTCCAAACAGGAGAGTTACATCGCTTTTTACCTCTCGTCACTTTGCCTCTTTGGGCGTTACGAATGGCGATGGTTTTGAGTTATCAATTATCAACCTATGCCAGCGATCTGAATGCAAAGAACCAGACGCTCATGTTGCGCATTGGTTGGCAAAATGGAATGGCTTTGCATAATGCGTTGATTTTGTTTGCCTTTTTTCTAATCGCCTTGGGAAATGTTATCGGAATTCCACTCTCCATCGGGCTGCCACCGCTGGCAGCGCTTATTTTGGGGCTTGGGCAGATTTGGAATATGCGGCGGATCGCCCAAGGGGTAAAGCCAAACTGGCGCGGGCTTATCTGGGGTGGTGTGGCTTTATATGGCTTGGTTATTTATCTTTATGCTTATTCGTTTTGGATTCGCTGACGGAAAGGGAGTTTGGTATGCCGGAATTCTTGACGTTGTTGACGCCCCAAGAAGCACGAAAGAAGATCATTGACGCTCTTGTTCCGCAGGTGAAGTTAAGGGTGGAGAGAATTCCCACAGTAGATGCTGTGGGCAGAGTGAGTGGTCAAGAAGTCATTGCTCCCCACCCATTACCCATGTTTAATCGCTCAACCGTGGAT
>JAOAHK010000126.1 GCA_026415275.1 Anaerolineales bacterium | reverse complement strand
GTGTATAAGAGACAGGATCTGAAGATATTGTTCGATTTCCATCACTCATACTCCTTTGAGAAAGAACAGCCGTCTCTTGTGCGGAGACGGCTGTATCAGGTAAACAACGGCTTCGGCAAACGTCTCCTTTCCCAACACGAGGAGGCAAACGGGTTTCCCCGCCCACCCACGAGGCTCTCGTAGAGAGCCTCCCTGCGGCGTCCCGCAGGTACGGCTTGTTCACCTTGGCAACGGCTTTAGGTGAACAAGCTCGGAGGACGTTGATTCAATATTTGCAAGACTTAGTCTTCCAAATGGTCCTCGATAGCCTCCTTTGCCCAGGTTAGTGCAGCCATAGTCGTTGGAAATCCCAAGGTGGTGATTCCCAACAAGATGGCATGTTCGACCTCTTGGGCGGTAGCGCCTGCTTCGAGGGCGCGATGGGTGTGAGATTGCACCGCGCTTTCAGATTTGCTTGCCGCAGCCATGCCGAGTTTGATCAATTCGCGGGTCTTTTGCTCCAGACAACTGACCTTGGCAATTGTCTCCCCTAGGCTTTCATACGCTTGGTAGATTTCAGCGTATTGTTCTCCAAACCGGCGGTAAGGTTTTGGCAATTCCGACATCATTCCTCCTTTAGCGTGATGAGATACTCAATGATAGCATCAATTTCGCTATCGGAAAGGTAGAAATTCGGCATGGCAGTATTGGCTTTCACCTTGCGCGGGCTTTCCAGCCATAGGCGCAGGGTTGCACCATCTAGGCGAGCGACAACACCATCTAGCGAGGGGGCTTTCAAGGCACCTCTTCCCTCGATCTGATGACATTGGCGGCAATTGTATTTATCAACCAAGGTTGCACCACTCGCAGGTGAAACCTCTACATTTTTGGTCAGATTCAAATACCAGCGCGGGCGCAGGAAAAGAATCCCTAGGATGACGACAACTACAATCAAAAGAGGCGAAAATCTTTTCATTTTGCAAGACTACTCTTGGTGAACTATCTAAGATTGCCTCCCCTGTCCCGGATGACCTGCAGGGGAGGCTTTGTCACTCCTTAGGCTTTTTCGACCTTAACTTTGGTGTCGTAGAAGACGGCCGACCCACCGACTAGATCGGAGAGGGTCACATTCTTCGTCACTGGATCGACACGCATCACGGCGTTGGCGTGCAGCGGCACGGCGCGGCGGGTATCGCCCTTAACCACCTGTCCATCAATGATAATGTCGCTAGAACCTGATGCCCAGTGTCCAAAACCGAGTGGGAACGCCACTACCCCGGGACGAATACCCTCAGTCACGTAGGCTTTGCCAACTATGGGGATTTTGCGCCCGTGTTTGACATCCCACAAGCCTTCGGGATTGCTGGCTGAGCTAAGCCGCACCCGATCACCGTGCTTAATACCCCTCTTGCGAGCATCCTCGCTGTTGATCACTACATAGCCTTCAGGCATCACCGCCAATAACCAGTAATTGGTGATCGTGCGCGCTTTGGTCATGGTAATCGTCTTGTAGGTGATCAGGTGCAAATCGTAACCCTCGTCTTTGATCTCTTGATCCATGTAATCCAAACCGGCCGGCACGTAGGTAGCGCAGCCAAACATGTGTTCTCCGGTCATCGTGTTGATCGACTTGTAGGTCTTTTCGTGGTAGAGATTGATCAGGCGGCCATACTTGTTCGTCACTTGGCTGCCTTTGTAGGCTTTGGCAAAGTCTTGGTAACGGCCGCCGCGATTCAACACATAAACTACCCGCCGCCACAGGCTTTCATCGTTTCCGACCGCTGCTTTCCAGCGCTTCTCGTCGAAGACCGAGGAAGGTAGGAAGCGTCTGGCTTCGCGGAAGATGCGTAACTCTTCGTCATCGGCTTCGGGGACGGCATCCGAGCCATCCTCTTTTTCGCCAAAGGCAACATTGGCTGCCATCTTGAGATAGAAATCTTCGGGGTAGATATAAGAGAGCCCCTCACCGAATGCATCCTTGCCAAAGCCGGGCAAGTTCAATTTTTCGGCGATTCCCAATAAAAGAGCCTCAAAGCTCAGAGGAATCGCAGCGCCGAACACATTGACTGTCGGCCAGTTGGGCAGGCTGATCGCTGGCTGACGGATCCCTTCAACTTTCCAAACAACAGAGGGGTGGGTTCCATGAAATTCCCAGCGTTCAAGATAGGATAGATCGGGAAAAACATAATCCGCATACGCCGAGGTCTCGCCGATCAAAATATCACTGGCGATAATCAAGGGGATCTTTTTGGGGTCTGCTAAGATATCGATCACGGTTTGTGCCGCCGGTAAACTATAGGCCATGCCATTCATGTATTGGATGAAAACCTTGATTTGATAGGGATAGGCATCGCCCATTGACGGTACATCTTCTTGATAGATATCCGAAGCGATAGGAAACCACGGGCGTTTCGTTGGATAGGGCTTCTCTTTATTGAAAAGCGTGGTCTTTTCGTAGGCAACCTTAGTGCGTAGGATGTCGATGCCAAAAGGTGTCAGGGCATTCTTAATCATCTTACCCAGCGGGAAAGGTTGTCCGGCTTTTTCGCCTAAACGGTTATAGGTTGTCCCTTTGACTGTCCCACCGGCGTAGTCAAAGTTGCCGATCAACAAGTTCAGGGCATAGTAGGCATTGTTGGCATAAAAACCATTGGTGTGTTGTGATGGACCACGGTGGATATCGATCACTGCTTTGCGTCCGTGCGAGGTGAACTCATAGGCAAGCAAGATAATGTCTTCTACCTTGACATCACAAATCTTTGCCCATTCGTCCAAGGTGTGTTTTTCTGCTTCTTCCTTCAGGATTTGCAGGCTCGATTTCACCGCAAACTCACCCACCTTTGTATCTACCAGGATCTCGCCAACAGCAGGGGCGGCTTCGGGGTCAACCGGATCGAAGGCAAACGGCTTGCCATCCATGAGGATCACCGGCACATCACAGGTGAACTTTGTGCCGTCTTTAGCGACATAGACGGTAACCTCTTTCCCCTCTTTGTCAGTCTCCTTTTGAGCTTCGACCAAACCGATCTCGCTGGCGCGTAAGAAGGTAGTTGGTTTTCCATCCTTGACCTTGACCAACCACGCAGCGTTGGAGCAGTTCGGTTCACCAGCTGCGCTGGCTGCCGCCTGATTGGCGATAGCCAGATACTCTTGGTTATAACGTTCATTCTCGAAGATCCAACGGATCATACCCAGAGCAAAGGCGGCATCAGTGCCGGGCTTGATCGGCACCCACTTCCAAGCGCGGGCGGCTAATTTCGAAAGGCGGGGATCGATAACGGCGAATTTGCGTCCATCTATGCTGGCTTGGGTGGCTTTTGGCACGCGTTGGGGCGGTCCATAGTTGGCATCGTACAGATTGGCACCGGCGTAGATGACAAACTCGCTGTTTCCCGTATCCGCTTGCCAATAGAACTTATCGCCGCTGTCGAATTGCCCAGTTTGTGGGTTCCATCTTGAACTCATCTGCTTGCCGGTGAAATACAGCGACCCTTGGCACACGGTGGTGTGTCCATTGTAGTTTAAGGTGCCAAACCCTTGATCGAAAAATCGTCTCACTAGGTCGCCGCGTCCGTTCTTCATCCGACCCCACACAAAGGCAAGTTGGTTGTTCTTCGGCCCTAAATCGGGGTGTTGGGGATCAATCAGCTTATCCAGGTGGTCTTTGAAGTCCTCTTGAAATTTCTTGAGCAATTCTTTCTTCTTCTCGGCGTCTTTCTCATCCCAAATTGCCTTAATAGCAGCCCCCATTTGTTTCATCAGCTCGGGGTCTCTCACGGCATAGAGGTCTTTCAACCCTTCCACCTTGCCTTCGCCGAAAAGATCGCCGCCGTTTACGATCTCATCCAGAGCTTGCTCAAAAGAGATGGTCTCCCATTGCCCTTCGCCGCGCTTGGTGCCGGGTTTGCGCTTTAGCACGCTAACCAAGCGATAGGGATCGTAGGCAGTTTGAATACCGGACTGACCCTTTGGACAAAGCGCACCTTCGCTCGTTGCTGCTTCGGAAATTGGGGTCTGGTACGGAATGTGGGGCCAGAGCGTCCACGGGCTGTAGGGGTTGCCATCGATCTTGGCGGCTAGCCCTTCATAGAGCTTAACCTTGATGCCGCAACCGGTGTTGCATTGTAAACACACCGAGTAGATTTGGTTTTCGGGTTTCGCCTCGAAAAACTCGGTGTTCTCGCCTAGGTTGAAGGCTTGCCGAATCGCCTCCCGCCCCTGTGGCAGGTTACCTAGCACGGCTAAAGTGCCGCCGGCAATGCCGCTGATTTTGAGAAAGTCTCGCCGGGTGAAGGATGCTTTTGCGTTTGTTTGTTCAGGGTTGGTCATCTCATGCCTCCTTTGGAGTGTTGGAGAAGAGGTTCAACTTTTCGCTTCCGAACAGGAAACCTAAAATGGCGATGCCGATTGTGCCGCTGGTCACTGCCCATTCCATCAGGCTGGGAAAATAGTGGAAGGTGAGATGCGGGCCGCTAAAGGCATGAACAAGCGCTTCCAGCTCAGGCACGGTCAGGGCAGGGAAGATGATCAGCCCACGCGCCACTGCGTAGCCGACCAGCATGAGGATACCCATCCAGCCTGCCCAGTGATTGTGCGTAGCAAATTTGCGCTGAATAAGGAAAACCAAGGGGATCAACGAACCGATCAAGAGTTGCAGGATCCAAAACGCCCACCAATATTCGCCAAACAAGACCTGGCGCACGGCTTGGACGTTCATTGGTACGTTTCCGTACATGCTTTGCGAATAATCTGCCCACATGAAATACAACTTCACGATGAGCAGAATTACACTCGTGAGGCTTAGTATCCAGAGTTGTTGTGGTCGGTTTTCATCGTCTTCTCGCCCAAAGAAAGCCAGCGCCGTGAGCAACATAGCTACTCCCGAAGCCAGCGAAAAAACCGGAAACTGCACCGGGAAAAGCCCAACATGCCAGAACGGGCGGGAGGCGTTGACACCTAAAAGCGCGCCGACTGCCCCAGAGATAAAAAACGAGACAACCAACCCGACTGCCATCACAGGCTTAAGCCAAGGGTTGTTAGGCTGGCGGCTGGCAAGTACCAGAGCCACCACGCTGATCGCCCCAAACAAGGTGTATCCCCAGACCATTTGAAAGAGTAACGAGAAGGGATTGCCTTGCAAATAGACTTTCCAAATGCGAAAAAGATGTCCGTTATCCAAACCAATCGAGATGAGCGCCGCTACGAGGCAAACCAGCGATCCCCACAACGCAATCCGGCCGGTGCCCTTGAAGATTTTGACCCCAAAGAGCAAATCCAATGTGGAAACCATGAAGCCCCCGGCAGCAACGCCGGCAAAAAAGAGATACATTGCAACCCATAAGCCCCACACAACATACGAACCGTAATTGGCGTTTTGGTGACCGTAGGCAAAGCGATCGTAGAAACCCCACAGTCCAAAAAGCAGAGTCAACCCTCCAACCAGATACGCAAGTTTCTTGATCATCACTGCCTCCTATAGTAGGTAGTAAACGCGCGGCTCGGTGCCGAGCTCTTCTTTTAGACGCATGACATTGGGTTTGGCAATCAACTCGCTGACCAACGCATCGGGGTCATTGGCATCGCCAAAATAGGTTGCCCGCCCGATGCAGGTGGTCGTACAAGCCGGCAAAATGCCCACTTTGATGCGGTGCAAACAGAAATGACACTTGCGCACATTGCCGATCGGCGAATGATGCTGTTGTCTCTCCCGTCGCTCGCCGTATTCGAAAGCAGTACCAGCGGTCTCGTATTTCCCCGCTTCGCTGCTGCCCAGCACCATCGTTAGGCGATCAACGGTTTTATCAGTGTAATTGACGCCGAAGTCAAAAGTGCGCGAAGCATAAGGGCAGGCGCTAATGCACGCCCGACACCCAATGCACTGATCATAGTCCACGACAATCACCCCTTCTTCGTTGGTGTAGGTGGCATTAACCGGGCAAACCGGCGTGCAAGGAGCATTTTCGCATTGCAGACATGGCTTAGGCAAGAAACGATAAGCGACGTGCGGATATTTGCCGATTTCTTCGGTCAGCACTGGACGATAGACCACACCAGGCGGCAGCTTGTTTTCGGCAACGCAGCCAATGGTGCAGGCATGACAGCCAATACAGCGACGCAAATCGATCACCATAACCCAGCGCCTTTCGGCAGGAGATTTCTCCAAAGCACGCTTTAGCTCGCGTTCCATGCGCACCAGCACGTCTTCTTTTGCCAGAACGTCGTCCTCGGCGGCTTGGATCAGCGGTGCATTCTCCAAAGCCGGAGCAATCATCCCCGCAAAGACTTCCGAAGCCATCTTGGATAGAAGAGCTGCTTCCTTCGGTTCGCTCATACGACTTCTCCTTTCGGTCAGGACTTCTAAAGAATTTTGGCTAGCAAACCCATCTACACTATAAAATGGGGTAACGAAGTCGTATAGCAGGGAATGTTTGACACTTTCCCCCTTTTTTGTCAGGAAAAGTCTGATGATGAGGAACTAATCGGCTGAGATGATTCCCTTGCTCAGGGCAAAGCGCACCAGAGCGGCGCGGCTGGATAGCCCTAGTTTTTCCATCCCCCGCGCGCGATAGGTTTCGATGGTCTTGACACTCAGAGCAAGTTGATTGGCGATTTCTTGAGCCGTATAACCGTAGGCTACTAGACGCAACACCTCTTTTTCGCGCTCGCTGAGCAAGTTCCACTGTTCAAGTTCGGTTGATTGGGCAGGGGGCAGAATATCCTCCAGCAGGCTGCGCGTCATGGATGGGTGAACGTAGATTTCACCTTGCATCACCGCTTGAATGGCAGAAAGCAATTCAACATCCGCGGCTTTCTTCAACACATACCCGCTGGCACCGTTCTGGAGCGCCTGACGCAAATAGAGCACGTCGTCGTGCATGGTCAAGATCAAAATGCGCGCCTGAGGCGCACGCTTGCGTAAAAGTCCAATGGCTTCCAGCCCATTTAGGCCCGGCATACTGATATCTAACAAAATCAAATCGGGCTGCAATTCTTCGGCGAGATGCAGGGTTTCTAAACCGCTCTCGGCTTCTCCAACAACCTGCACGTTTGCGGCTTGGGAGAGCAGCAAACGCAAACCCGTCCGCAAGACAGCATGGTCATCGGCGAGCAAAATTGTGGTCTTCGACCTCATCTTCCTCCACCTTGGGGATCGGTAATTGAATGTAGATGCTCGTGCCACGCCCAATTTCACTTTCGAATGTAATCGTGCCACCCAGCAAGGCTGCCC
>JAOAHK010000125.1 GCA_026415275.1 Anaerolineales bacterium | reverse complement strand
CAAAAGGTGCGGATTACGCACAGCACGGGACCCGATCATGGCATTTGGAATGTGCTCTTAGATGGAAAACCCTATATTGACCCGGATACAGGGAAAGCATTGGAAATCGACGGTTACAGCCCTGCCTATCGCTATGATGTCAGCCGCACCATTGTTGCCGAATCACCAGGCGAGCATGTCCTCGAAATCGTCAACGCTGGTAAAAAATATCCCGCCAGTCACGCAATGATGATCTCGCTGGTTTCGATGGAGGTGTTACCGCCCATTCGGGAAAGCAATCTCTTGCTCATCCTAGGGATGATCCTTGCCATTGAGGTGGTAGGCTTAATTCTGGCAGCCGCTTTGGGTAACCGCTTGTTCAGCCAGTTGGCTCAAAAATTCAATACGAAACGCAGCATTCTTCTCGCCTTAGTGGTCTACTCCGTTATTGCCGTGTGGGGCTTTTTCCTCAATTCAACCATCGAGTTTTGGTTCTTAGCATGGATGGTCGCCATTGTTCAAGGTGGCAGCCAAGCCCTTAGCCGCAGCTTATATGCGTATCTCTCGCCAGCGTCAAAGAGCGGCGAGTTCTTTGGTTTGTTTGGCGTGATGGAGAAGTTCTCGGCGATGATTGGACCGCTGTTCTTTGCTGCTGCAGGTACAATTTTCGGCAGCAGCCGCCCGGCGATCCTTTCAATCATTGCTTTCTTCATCCTAGGCGGCATCTTACTTGCCAATGTCAATGTTCAGGAAGGTCGGCGCGTTGCCGAAGCGGAGGACGCTGCTTATTTGAAAGCCAATGAAAACGGATAAGCAGGAGCAGCAAAAACATCCCCAAAACGTGCGCGCCATGTTTGGTCGCATCGCGCCCAACTACGATCGCATGAATCGCATCATGACCTTGGCGCAAGACCTGCGCTGGCGCAGGGAGGTGATTCGCCGAGCTGCGCTTCCTGAACGGGGTCGCCTCTTAGATTTAGGTGCCGGAACCGGCGATTTGGCAATGGAAGCCCTGCGTCAGGTGCCGACAGCTCAGGTGCTTGCTGCTGACTTCACGCTGCCGATGATGACAGTTGGACGCAAGAACAAGCCGGCGACAATTCGTTGGTGTGCCGCCGATGCGCTGAACTTACCCTTTGCTAGCCAAAGTCTCGATGCGGTCGTTTCGGGTTTTTTACTGCGCAATGTCGTTGATGTTGAGCGCAGCTTATCCGAACAATATCGCGTGCTAAAGATGGGAGGTAGACTGGTGTGTTTGGATACCACCCAGCCTTGCCAAACCTTTTTTCGCCAGCGATAAAGTTTCACCTGAATTATGTGATCCCAACCCTAGGAAGATGGATTGCTGGGGATGGAGCGGCTTACACCTACTTGCCCCAAACCACTCAAGCCTTCTTGCGCGCTGAGGAATTAGCTAAGCTATTGGAGAAAGTTGGGTTTCAAGAGGTCGGATTTCGCCGTCACATGTTGGGCACGATCGCGATCCATTGGGGGGTGAAAGGATGAGCACTGTTCAGCGTTTGGTCGTGGCGATCAGCGGCGCTTCTGGGGTGATCTTGGGCATCCGCTTGCTGGAAATCTTGAAAACCATGCCTATTGAAACCCACTTGGTCCTCTCCCCAGCGGCAAAATTGACTATCCGCGCCGAAACGGATTGGCAAGTAGAGGAAGTTATACACCTGGCGGATGTTCATTACTCTTATCGCGATGTCGGGGCTGCGATTGCCTCGGGCTCGTTTGCTACGCAGGGCATGATGGTGGTGCCCTGTTCGATCAAGACTCTTTCTGCTATTGCCAACTCCTATGCCGACGACCTGATTAGCCGCGCTGCCGATGTCACCCTGAAGGAAGGCCGACCGCTCTTGTTGGCTGTGCGCGAGACGCCGTTGCACCGCGGCCATTTGCGCTTGATGGATTTGGCTGCCCGAAGCGGCGCTATCCTTTTCCCGCCAGTGCCAGCCTTCTACGCTCGCCCTGCCAATCTCAATGAAATGATCGATCATTTGGTTGGGCGAATGCTTGCCCGTATCGGAATTGAAAATGAGCATTATCCGCGCTGGGGAGAAAACCAAAGTGAATGAAGCGATACTGGAGTTGCTTGGTCTCTCTACGATGACTTTAGCGACCAGTGATTTGAGTGGGAACCCCCATGCGGCGCCGGTTTATTTTGTGGCTGAGGAGTTAAGGTTGTATTTTTTCTCTGATTCAAATAGCCAACATAGCCGTGATTTGCAGGAAAACCCCTTGGCAGCCGTGGCAATTTACCCCGAAGTGTGGGAGTGGCAAGCGATTCGCGGTTTGCAGATGCGAGGCAAAGCGGAAGTGGTGTTGCAGGGGGAGGAATGGCAACGGGCATGGGAGGCTTATCAGCGCAAATTTCCCTTTGTGAAGCATCTCAGAGCGGTTGTGGCGCGCAACATGCTTTATCGATTCCAACCGGCTTGGTTGCGCTGGATCGATAACCGACTTGGTTTGGGGCATAAACAAGAATGGCATCTGGGTTAGATCAATTTGCAAGCGAAAAGGCTGCCCGTTGTGGCGAGCCTTCTTACGTATGGAGAGCTGGACAAGAGCGCCGCTGGCAGATGATGTTGGAAGCGGCGGGGGAATTGAGCACGGGTAAGGTTTTAGAAAATGGTTGCGGGGTGGGGTTGTATTTGGAAAAATTTGCTCCTCTGGCTCAAATGGCAATTGGATTAGAAATTGATTGGGAACGGGCTTATACTGCTCACCGGCGCGATCTCGCCGTGCTTTGTGCTGCCGGTGAAAATTTACCTTTTCCCGATGGTTCTTTCGACTTGATCCTCAGCCACGAGGTTTTGGAGCACGTTGTGGATGATCGCTTAGCGATGCAAGAAATGGCGCGGGTGCTAAAGATAGGCGGACGCTTGCTATTGTTTGTTCCCAATCGCGGCTATCCATTTGAGACGCATGGGATTTATTGGCGGGGAAAATATCATTTTGGTAACATTCCCTTTATAAATTATCTGCCGCGGCGATTGCGCAACCGTTTAGCTCCGCATGTGCGCATTTACGAAAACCATGACCTAGAACGGCTACTTATAGATTTACCCTTGCGGGTTATCTCTGCGACAATTATTTTTGGGGCCTACGATAATATCATTGCCCGTTATCCCAAGATAGGAAAACGGATTCGTTTTGTTTTACAGAGTTTGGAAAAGACTCCTCTTCGGTTTTTGGGTTTGTCTCATTTTTGGGTTCTGGAACGAGTATGATTTTCGAAGCTGTAATCGGGTGAGTAGAACTGTGGTATTCCTACCTGTAATGTTTTTATTCGCTCGAACACCTTGTCTCTTCGACACTGCTGAGGTATGATGAAGATATGAAACGCATCTATTTCAGTTGGAAATATGCTCTGATCATCGCAGGAGTTTTGCTCTCTTTGCGCTTTGTGATGGCTTTCAACCAGCGGATCAACGAAATGCACCGTTTAGCAGCACAGAGCACCCGCGTGGCAGCCACATTGAACCAATTGACGCAAGAAAGTATCTCCCTCTCCACCCAAATTGCTTTGGCTACCTTGCCCGCTGGTGTGGAACAATGGGCTTATGAAAAAGGACATATGGCGCGACCCGGCGATAAAGTGATCATCCCCTTGCCTCCCGGCGGTGCCACGCCTATTCCCACGCCAACCCCTGTACCGCAACAAATCGTTCTGAGTAACTGGAAGGTCTGGTTGTTATTATTTGTGGACGAAGCCAAAGCCCAAGATCTGCTGAGCCAACCTTAACCTTCCTTTTCTTTTCGCTACGGATACCACCTGAGAAATCCCTCTCCTTTTCGTTGTTGTATCCCTTGAATATTCCTTTCATCCCGCATATAGGAGGTGTGCGATGAAATACCAGAAAATCACCATGAATCCGAACAAGAAAATCGCCTTAGTTGCCCACGATAACAAGAAACGCGACCTGCTGGAATGGGCGCGTTTTAACCGAGATTTGCTTGCCCATCATGAGATTTTTGCCACCGGAACAACTGGTTTTATCTTAGAACGGGAGCTGAACATCCCGATCCACAAACTTCAAAGTGGTCCTTTAGGCGGCGATCAGCAAATTGGGGCAAAGATCGCTGAGAACGAGATCGATTTTTTGATTTTCTTCTGGGATCCGTTGGAACCCATGCCTCACGACCCGGACGTGAAAGCCTTGCTGCGCATGGCAGTGGTTTGGAACATTCCGATTGCTTGTAATCGCGCCACAGCCGACTTTATGGTGTCTTCGCCGCTCATGGACAGCGAATACGAACGTTTGGTGCCCGATTATCAAAGCTATCGTCAACGGCGCATTGAATGGGAACACCAGAGCCTGCAGGAAGCTTAGTCAACGAGCGAAAACTTTGAGAACTTCCCCAAAAACATTCTCCTTCCCTTTTCAATTTTGGCTGTTGTTCAGCGGCATGTTAGTCAGTGCTATTGGAGCAAGCATGATCTGGCCGTTCCTAATGATTTATATTAGTGAACGGCTAGATAGTCCCTTATCCGTCAATGCTAGCTTGGTCTCTTTGAATTCTTTATCTGGTTTGGTCAGCTCGTTGATAGCTGGACCTATTATCGATCGCTTGGGGCGCAAACGGGTAATGGTTATCAGTCTGCTGACCAATGCGCTGGGCTTTTTGTTATTTAGCCGCGCCAAAGCGTTGGTGTCGTTTGCCCTGCTGATGGTTGTGCAAGGCGCATCCAACCCCCTCTACCGTGTTGGGGCAGATGCGATGATTGCCGACCTGATACCGGAAAGCAAACGCATCGATGCTTACTCCCGAATGCGTTTAAGCAACAACCTGGGCGTGGCGATTGGCCCGGCAATTGGCGGTTTCCTGACTTCGGTTTCCTACACGCTTGCGTTCTATGGCGCAGCAGGTGGCTTATTCCTTTACGGATTGTTCGTTGCCTTAGGCGCAAAGGAAACTCTGCCAAAGCTCTCGCCTTCTCTTCCCAGTTCCACAGCAACGGCGGACAAAGGATGGGGAGGGTATCAAGCCGTTTTTTGCGATCGGCGATTTTTGCGTTTTGTGTTGACGCTTGTCTTGCCTCAAATTAGCGCGGCTATTCTCTGGGTCCTATTGGGAGTATATACCAAGAACCAATTTGGCATTCCGGAAAAGCTCTACGGATGGATTCCAGTCACGAATGCTTCCATGGTCGTGTTATTCCAACTAGCCGTCACAGCGATCAGCCGCCGCTACCCCCCACTTTTCGCACTCGCGGTGGGTTCGTTGCTGTATGGCTTAGGAGTTGGCAGTGTAGCAGTGGGACAAGGATTTTGGTGGTTTTGGTTGAGCATGGTGATAGTTACGCTGGGAGAGATGGTCTTGGTGCCGACTTCCTCAACTTATGTGGCAAACCTCGCACCACCCGACATGCGTGGTCGCTATATGAGTTTGTATAGCTTGACTTGGGTAGTGGCATCGGGCATAGGTCCGCTTGCCGGGGGTATTCTGAACGACGCGTTTGGCCCGCTGGCGATTTGGATTGGGGGAGGTGCCGCCGGGATTTTGGCGGCTGCTTTGTTTTTGGTGGAGACACGCCAACCGACAAATTGAGCCAGCCCCCAGGTCTTTTGGATTCATCTACCTAACAATTCTGGAATGCGCTTTGAGAGAAAAATAGAGTATCATTACGCAAGTGACTCCATTGCGGGAAAGATGGATTCAAGGTTGCATGTAAAAGATGTCTTGTGGAACGACTCATCTAGGTTTTTCTACATAAGTTAGCGGTAAATTATAGGATATGTCCCTGCGCAAAAAGACGGTTCTCCTGATTTTGACGACCAATTTGATCTTGGTGGCAGTGCTCTATGGAGTTTTTGCTCAAAATTGGTTTCAGACCATTCTCAACTTTGAACGAAGTGCCATTCAGCGCGATTTGGATCGTGTCGCAGGTACGCTCAATCATGAGCTTGACACCCTGAGCGCCGTTGTTGCCGATTGGTCAATCTGGGATGATACCTATCAGTTTGTCCAGGACGGGAATCAGGATTATATTCAAACCAATCTCCATCCGAGCACCTTTAATAGCCTAAAGTTGAACCTTGTTGCCATCGTCTCTTTAGATGGGAAGGTGGTTTATATAAATTTCTTTGACACCAAAATAGGAAAATTTATTGAACCTCCTGCAGAAGTGCTAGCGCATCTGTCTCCTTCTAGTGTCCTTCTCGCTCACAAGGATATTCACTCGGAGATTAAAGGTTTCCTACCCCTGAACAACCATTACTTATTTGTTGCCTCACGTCCGATTTTGAAAAGTTCTTATCAAGGCCCGATTCGTGGCGCATTAATCTTTGGGCGTCTGGTGGATGATGAAATCGAATCCTCCCTTGCTCAACAAACGCAGACTTCCTTGCGCCTAATTCCTCTGAACCAAGCAAGCGCTGACCCCGAGCTGGCAGAGATTATTTCTCGATTAAAAGTAAACTTAAGCCAATATCGCTCCGGTGCCGATCCCTCTGCCCCAAATTATCTCTTGATCTCCCAGCAAGCCGTTGAAGGTTACCTGCTTTTAGAGGATATCTAT
Source organism: Anaerolineales bacterium (assembly GCA_026415275.1). Taxonomy (GTDB): domain Bacteria; phylum Chloroflexota; class Anaerolineae; order Anaerolineales; family UBA4823; genus NAK19. Next base: position 700 of record JAOAHK010000125.1, on the reverse strand, counting down.
CACCAGCCAGCGCTGTTGGTTGCTGTTCATCGCCCGCGCCCGATCTTTCAGGCTGCTTTGAGCGGCATTCTCACTAGCGCGTTAATCCTTCTGCTAACCGCTGTTTTCTTGAGCTTGTTAATGGCGCGCAGCTTAGATCAGGTAGTGTTGCGACCTCTTGCCCAACTAAGAGCAGCTATTCATCAGATTTCCTCCCAGCACGATCTCTCCTTGCGTTTGCCGACGAATGAAACCGATGAGGTAGGTCAACTGGCTGCAGATTTTAACGAGATGTTGGAAAGCCTGGCCCAATCCAAAGCTGCTTTACAACATGCCCAGGCGGAATTGCTAGAAAAGACGACTCAATTAGCTGAGATGAATCAAACCCTCCAAGCTGAAATCGAAGAACGTCGCCAAGTGGAACATGCCCTGCGCCAAAGCGAGGCGCGCTTCCGCGATCTAGTTGAAAATGTCCCTGTTGGGTTATATCGCACAGACAAAGCGAATCGTCTGCTGGATGCCAATCCGACCTTTTTGCGCATGTTAGGTTTTGAGGGAGACGAAGTGCCGGTGGGGCTTGACGTGCGCGAATTTCTGGTCGAGCCTCAGGACCTTGAACGAGAAAATGAATTGGTCGACCATGATGGCATCGTGCGCGGTTATGAGCTGCGGGTTCGCCGCCGCGATGGCAGCATCTTCTGGGTGCGCGACACCTTTCAAG
>JAOAHK010000124.1 GCA_026415275.1 Anaerolineales bacterium | reverse complement strand
TCCAAAGGTTGGTCATCGCTCGCCAATTGTTGAAGGCTGATCTAGTTACCTAACCCAACATGAGTCAATATTCCCCCACGGTACAAGAAAATTATTGGGAATGTATTGATTCTTAGTCTCCTGCTGCCACAGCGGTGTGGTAATCCAACACCTTCCAAGCTTGGGGCGGCCAATAAACAATCCATGCTTTCCCGATGACATTTTCAAGTGGTACCATACCCCAACTATGCGAATCTGAGGATCGATTGCGGTTATCCCCTAAAACAAACAAAGAGTCTTCTGGCACAGTCCAAACACCCTCGTAATCCGGCGGAGCGCTAATATAGGGCTCAATCAGGGGTTGGTCATTAACATAAACCTTTCCACCGCTCACCCGAACTACATCGCCCGGTAAACCGATCACCCGTTTGATATAAGGCTCGCGTTGTGGGTCGGGTGGATAACGAAAGATCACAATGTCCCCACGCGAGGGTTCGCCAAACTTGTATGCTAATTTGTTGACGATCACGTAATTTCCCGCTTCTAGGGTCGGTAACATACTGATTGACTCAACGCGGATGCGCGCCGACACGGCATTAATGCCAAAGTAGAGCAGCAACGACAAAAGGATCGTCTCAAAAATGTCCACTAGTGTGCGCTTGATCTTTCCAACTCGATCTTGCTCGTCCTCTAGTGGAATATCAGGCACAATCTCAGAACGGAACTCATCCATAACTTAAACACCAAATTTCCTTTGCTCCGATTTTATCTTAAGTTTGCGCAAGGTGACCTAGCTCGGCAGCTTCATCTTCGCGCAATAATTGAACAGCATGAGGGATCACTGTTGCGACAATTTCAAAACTTTGCACAGCCCCCTTCGGACTGCCAGGTAGATTAATAATCAGTGCACGCTTGCGGATTCCCGCCACACCCCGTGACAACATTGCATGAGGAGTAATTTTCAAGCTCTCGGCACGAATCGCCTCAGCAATGCCAGGTACAAGTCGTTCAATCACAGCCGAGGTCGCTTCAGGAGTGACATCGCGGGGTGCACAACCGGTACCCCCCGTGGTTAGAATGACATCCACAGAGTGGTTGTCACACCAATTGCGCAAGGTTTGTTCAATCTCTCCCTGTTCATCTGCCACAATTCTTTGGTTAACAACCCTTCCACCCAGTGCTTCAACGGCTTGCTTCAATGCCGGACCGCTGCTATCCTCCCTTTCCCCACGCGCCGATCGATCAGAAACGGTCAAAACACCAAAACGGATATCACTCAAGATTTTTTCCATAAGTAAAGATCTCCATCCGTTGCCAACCGAGCTTTTCATAAAGTTTTTGCGCGGTCTTGTTTTCAGGGGTCACCAGCAAGTAAACCCTGCGGCAATCGATCTCTTTGAACCGTTTTTCCAATTCATTCATCAGAGCTGTTGCCACGCCACATCTACGATGCAACGGATGTACAGCTAGATGATAGACTAAACCACGCCTTCCATCAAAACCGCCCATTACCGCACCGATGATGCATCCGTTCTTTTCCGCAACTAAGAACAACTGAGGGTCGCGCCTTAACTTCTTGGCTATTTCTTCGTAGGTATCCGATATGCCAAGATGCACTCCTTCTCCAGCGTTGCTCCACAGCTCAATAACTGCTTCATAGTCTTGTGGGAAATCAAAGGAGCGAATTAAGAATTCCATCTCACTCATCTTCTTGTCCCACCAAGCTACGCCACTTGCCATGAATGCCATCCTCGGTCACGCCGAAGAACCAGCGAACACCTTCTGCAGAGCGAGAAACCAAGTCATAACGGATCTGTCCACGCCGGCCGCGCTTAGAGAGCAAGCCCAAATTTCCTGACCACTGTAGCTGACTTAGGTCATCCGGAAGTTTAGAATATCTTTCAATTGCATATTGCCACAAACGCCGCGCTGACTTTGAAGTGACATTATGGACCACATTGCCGTTTCTTAGGTCTCTGAGGGTATAGACGCGTTGTCCACCCCGTTCAATCATAGAGACAACCTCCACGCCAGTGCGCGGAGGTGATTCCTCTTCATTTACAGACTCAAAACTTTCTATATCCATCCCACTTTGCTCAGGGGCTGGAGACGTCACTGTGTTCAGTGTTCCTAACGGCTGCAAACTACGCTTGACCAAATTAACAATCTCATCGCGCACTGCCAGACTGGTTTCGCCTTCTAAGCGCACGTAGATTTTATTCTCATCTAGGGCATAGGGCGGGTCATCGCCACGCGGCACGAACACGCGCACAATCTTTTTGCTCCCGCTCTCGATGGTGTCAAGGGTGAATTGCACGGGTGGATTAATCCGCTTGCCAATTTCTCGTTCCAGAATCGCAATCACAGCATCGCTATCCGCAACCCCCACGATCGGTTTGCGCACATCACGACCTACACCGATATAGAGCGTACCGCCATTGGTATTCGCAAAAGCACAAACATCAGCAAGGATACTATTAAGTTTTCCGCCACGCATTTCAAAGCTCTCATAGAAATCTTGGATGATATTCGGGCCTTCCTCCAGCAAGCTGCGGAGTTGGTCAAAGAGTGGCTCCTCCGCCACGCGTCGCGGTCGAGTGCGAGTGAAGTCCTTGCTTTCAAATAACTCCTTCAATGCTTCAAAACTGACCTCAGGCAAAAGCACCTCAGTTGGACGGTCTCCCACCCCCAAGTGCTTCTTCTTTAACGGATCCATCGTCAAGCGATGCGCATCAGACCCCTGAATACAATGCATTCTACGCGGATACTCGGGCTTGCTGCCGTTGAAAAACGCCGCGGTAGAGTTGCGACTTTTATTCTCTAAATCGGTCACCTCCAAAGCATGAAGGTTTTCATCTTGGGTGTAAGCGATCTTGGTCTGTCCGCCCAATGGGAAGCCGCGCATTGCCACTCCATTGCTAGAGTTGACATGAGCTGCAATTACAATGCCTCCCGCTTGACGGATAAGGCGATATGCAGTCAAAACGTCGGTGGTCGCTCCAACTGTTGCAGACCCAGCATCCAATTGATCGGGAGAAATGCGCAAATCAAGGAGCAGGTGCTCGATCTCCCGGCTCGATTTTTGTGGTGAGAAAATCGCCAAAATGTGAAATCCAAAAGTCGCCGTAAACTCAAAGCCCGGCAAGATGAGTATTTTCGCTTTAAGGCGGCGATATTCGGCAAGGCGCTCTTTCTCTTCAGGCAACAATCGGTTCAATCGTTCAAGTAGCTCAAGCTGCTCGATCTCTTCTTCAAGTCGTCGATACCCAGCAACCGTGTTGTGATCGGTAATTGCTATAATATCTAAGGAGCGCGCTTCAGCACGTTGGAGAATATCCAAAAAAGTGACTTCCATCTGTTGATAATCACTAGAAGCGGAAGTATGTAAATGCAAATCGATAGTGCGCCATTGCAAGGCGGCGCGAGGGCGTTTTTTAACCACAGGGTTTATGCACTTCCTAACAAAACGTGGATTTTATTCAATAACTCATCTGGCATAAAGGGTTTCATTAAGAAACCATCTGCCCCAACTTCGGCGCTTTCCGATTCTAATGGCATGCCAGAGGACATTAAAACACGAATCCCCTCTCTTGTAGAACGCAATTTCCGCACAAAAGTAAATGTGTCCCGTCCATGAATATTTACGTCTAAAAAGACTAAATCGGGTTTCTGTTCAAGCAATCGCCTCAAAACATCATCTTCAGGTTCGATTGAAGCCAAAGACACTACTTGATAGCCTTCCATCCGTAGCAATTCACCCATCAAGGTGCGCATCGTTTCATCATCTTCAATCAGGACGACTTTGGGCGATGACATGCTCTTTGGTTTCCTTTCCCTTGCGCGTTGTCCTTCTCGGCTTGGGTTGAGCTTCTTTTCCATTACTGCTTGTTTCTGGCTTTTGTTCCCCAATTGGCAAATCCAAAGCAGCTTTCAAAACTTCGTCAACTGTATCGACAAAGATAAATTGAATTGTATTGCGCACTTCTTCGGGTAAATCTTCCAGATCTGCTTTGTTCTTAGAAGGGATGATGACTGTTGTTAAACAAGAGCGATGGGCAGCAAGGACCTTCTCTTTGATCCCGCCAACGGGTAAAACCTGCCCGCGTAGAGTTATTTCCCCCGTCATGGCTAGATCGGGACGCACGGCTCGATGGGTGAGCAAAGAAACTAAAGCGGTGACTATCGTAACCCCAGCAGACGGGCCATCTTTCGGTTGCGCACCCGAGGGGATATGGAGATGAATATCGATCTTTTCAAAGATTTTTGGGTCGATGCCAAAATCCTGCGCTCGAGAACGAACATACGACAATGCTGCGCGGGCTGATTCCTGCATCACATTGCCCAATGAACCAGTTAACTGAAATCCTTTTGAGCCAGGCATCGAAGTGGCTTCTATGAAAAGAATGTCTCCACCAACTGGCGTCCAAGCCAGCCCAGTCGCCACACCTGGGATCGCTGTCCGTTCAGCAATCTCTTCGGTGCCAAAGTATTTTTCCCGCCCAAGAAATTCTTTGACGCGTTCTGGGGTAACTTCGATTGAAGTTTCTTTTCCTTCAGAGATGCGCGTGACTGCCTTTCGGCAAACTGAGCCAATTTCTCGTTCTAAATTACGCACGCCAGCTTCCCGCGTGTAGGATCGGATGATCTTTTCAAGAGCTTCATCGGTAAAAGAAATTTCCTCAGGCCGCAAGCCATTCTCCTTTATCTGGCGGGGGATAAGGTAATGGCGGGCAATGGCGATCTTCTCGCGGTCGGTGTAGCCTGAGAGTTGAATAACCTCCATACGATCACGCAAGGGACCCGGAATCGTTTCTAAAGTATTTGCAGTAGTAATGAATAAGACTTGTGAGAGGTCAAAAGGTACTTCTAGATAATGATCACGAAATTCATAATTTTGCTCTGGGTCTAACACCTCTAGCAATGCAGAGGCTGGATCACCATGAAAGTCAAAGACCAGTTTATCCACCTCATCCAACATAAAGACTGGATTGCGTGTTTCAACGCGACGTAAGGCTTGGATAATCCGACCTGGCATAGCCCCGATATAGGTACGGCGATGGCCGCGTATTTCAGCTTCATCGCGCATACCTCCGAGTGAAATACGAACAAATTTGCGCCCCATTGCGCGTGCAATCGAGCGACCTAATGAAGTTTTACCTACTCCCGGTGGGCCGACAAAGCAAAGAATAGCGCCTTCTCGAACACGGCGAATTTCATCGCCCTCCTGGCTCTCACTCTCTTCTGAGGCACGCTCAAGACGTCGCTTGCGCACAGCGAGGTACTCCAGAATCCGCTCCTTGATGTCTTCTAAACCGTAGTGATCCTGATCGAGGACTTGTCGCGCGTGAGCAATATCCAAGTTGTCTTCTGTCGTCACAGACCACGGCAGACTGACCAACCAATCCAAGTAAGTGCGGATGACACCATATTCGGCTGCGGCTGTAGGAAGGCGCGACAAACGGTCGAGTTCTCGTCGGGCTTGCTTTTCAGCTTCTTCGGGCATCTTGGCTGCTTCAATCTTCTGTCGGAACTCTTCTACTTCCTGTTGTTGTTCATCAGCCTCGCCCAGTTCTTTTTGGATTGCCTTGAGTTGTTCACGCAAGAAATACTCGCGTTGCACCTTTTCGATCTCAGAACGAGCCTCGTTTTGGATCTTTTGTCCAATTTCCAAAACTTCAATTTCACGGGCAAGAATGCCGACCAATTTATGGAGTTTCTGTGATACCGAATCGAGTTCCAAGATCGCTTCAGCATCGCTCAAATCCATCCGCTGGAAATTGGCAACAGTATAGACAATTTGCAAAGGATCTTCCAGAGACAGCACAGCAGCAACAAGCTCTCTTGGAATAGAAGGGATCATCTCCGCTATGTGCTCAAACTGAGAGCGAGCATTGCGCGCCAGAGCTTCTATCTCTGTTCCCTCTTCAACAATTTCCGGGCGAAGTTCAATCCGTGCTTTTAGATACGGCTCTTCTTGAACATATTCGACCGTTCGGAACCGGGAAATTCCCTGAACAACCAACCGAACCGTTCCATCTGGGGCTCGAAACAAACGATGTACAACTGCCGCTGTACCGTATCCATAAAGATCGGGTGGATTGGGTTGTTCTAATTCAGGGTTCTTGGATGCAACTAAACCGATAATGCGTTGTTCGGAGGTAACAACATCATCCACCAAACGGATCGAACGCGGTTGCCCAATCGTCAAGGGAACGACTGTTTGAGGATAGACGACCAACCCCCGCAAGGGTAGAATTGGCAATACTTCAGGGATATCACCATCTTGCTTAGCTTCGCCGCTAAGGGGTTCGGTTGAGTTTGTCTCCTTGTTTTCCGTTTGATCAGATGCTGAAGCCAAGATCACTTCATTGAGGGTCATATCATCAGAATCAAAATATCCTAGCAATTCCATCATATCAGTTATCCAACGTGTTGCAGACATGTGCTCCTTTTATAGAGTCAAATCCCCAAGAATATTTCCATGCGAAAACCTTATTTTCGAATGGATATATGCTGAGGCGCTTTTTTGGGTAGGGTGATACGCAGAAAACCCGCTTGGTAAACTGCCTCTATCTTATCTGCATCAATAGCAAAAGGCAACTCAATTTCGCTCATGAATTCACCAAAGCGAATCTCCATTTGATGATAAGCGCGGCGCTCTGGCGTATCAACTCGAGACCCTTGAACGGTTAAGTATTTTCCATCTAACAAAATTGTAAAATCATCCTCTCGCATCCCTGCGACTTCCAAGCGCACAACGAGGGCGTCTTCAGTCTCAAAGACATCAGTTGGCGGTCGCCAAATATGCGGCCGCACAGTGAGATGCCAATGGGGAATACCCTCCCCCAAGTGTCGATAGCCTTCCAAAATGTACACTCCAGGTTTTGAACTACTTGACCTTGGATGAAATTCCAACATGAAACGCCCTCCAGAATTCCAAACCTATCTCAAACCATTAGCGTAAAGCAGCCTGTGCATGGGCTAGAACCGCCTCATAATCAGGCTCATCCCCTAGGGCAGGCATATAAGCAACATAAGTCAAGACATCATTTCGATCGACCACAAAAATTGCACGCCGCAGGATACGCAACTCCTTAATCAAAACTCCATACTTCTCTCCGAATTCCGCAGTTAAGTGATCGGACAGTGTCAACAACCGATCAACTCCAGCCGCGCCGCACCAATTCTTCAGAGTAAATGGCAAATCCATACTGATCATTTCAATAATAA
>JAOAHK010000123.1 GCA_026415275.1 Anaerolineales bacterium | reverse complement strand
TAAGAGACAGCCCGTGATGCGGAGAACTCGAACCTTTTCGCAGTCTGTTCTTGTTCAGTTGTTAGGTTTATTAACATCGTCAAAAAAGTCTCTTGGTGATTGGAGCGACGGAGGTACACCCGGTCACATCCCGAACCCGGCAGTTAAGCCCGTCAGCGCCGATGGTACTTGGGGGGCGACCCCCTGGGAGAGTAGGTCATTGCCAAGAGACTTTTTTATTGCTTTTTTCTCACCATTTTTTAAGTTTTGCGGTATAATTACTTTGAGCGTTCGCGCCAGTTTTGGGCTTTACCGATTGGAGGAACTTGCCGATTGACGAAGAAGGTTTGAAGGATACCGTTGTTTCCACTCGGCTGCCTGCGCGAACCACAGCCGAGTTTTTTATTCTTTGATAAGGAAAGGAGGTGAATTCATTGGCAATCGTAACTTTACGACCGAACGAATCGCAAGACTCGTTGCTCAAGCGCTTCCGCAAAAAGGTCGCCAAAAGCGGTGTGCTGAGCACGGTGCGCCGCAAACGCTGGTTCGTCTCCAAAAGCGAGTTGCGCCGTATCCAAAAGAAAAAGGCGATCCGCCGCATCAAGCGTCGCCAAAACGTAGAAGTTGAATAGAGCTATTCAGTGTGAGTGGCTCCTGTGTGGAGGATTGGATGGCAAGAGAAGAAGAGAAAATCCAAGTCGAAGGCACCGTGATTGAAGCCCTGCCCGGCACCCAGTTCCGCGAGCGCTTGGAAAACAATCACGAAGTGTTAGCCTACCTGTCGGGCAAGATGCGCAAGTATTACATCCGCATTCTACTGGGGGATAAAGTGCGCGTGGAAATGTCTCCCTATGACCTGACACGGGGGCGCATCGTCTATCGCCACAAAAAGCACGTCGACGAGCCCGATTTCGAAGAATAGCATCTCCTTTCCTCCTTAATCCTTATTTGATTGAGCAGTTATCCGACCGCCGTCTGCGCTTCAGACGGCGTTTGTTGTATTCTCGGTTAGAGCCAATCTTCTAAGCGGAACTTTTCCGAAAAAGGATTGACGAAGCGAACTCCCTCCAATATCTGTCCATCGTTGAAATCTTCACTAAAGATAACAGCGACTTGATTTAGCTTTGCGGTGGCCCAAATCTGAGAATCGTAATAAGCCAAACCGTGATCTCGATAACCTCGGGCTGCTTCGATAACAATGAGAGGAGTCAGATCGAAAACCGGATATATACTCATAAAAAGGTGCACCTGTTCCAAAGCATTGGCGATGGTGAGAGGTGGATCGAGTTTTCTGGTGGAAACATGAAAGAATTCGGCAAGATTTTGAACACTTAATCTTCCGCTGCGATTCATTCCAAGTTGTTCCAAGACGTTTTGTGCTTGAGTTGCCTTCTGGGGTGAGCCCACATCATAGAGATAAAGCAAAACGTTGGTGTCAATTAAGATCGGTGGCATGAGCTAATCCTCGTTTTTCTCCTCTACCCAACGGTTCTCGCGCTCAGCATAGATCGCTTCTCGATCCCACAAAAGGGGTTGTGTTGCGCCTCCGACAGCCTGTTGACGCTCCCTAATGAAAGAGACGATTTCTTGCCATGCGGTGTGATGAGCGGTTTTGGTGGGTTGGTTTACCTCTCCAAGGATTTCTCGATCAATGGCTTGACGGATAAGCTCTGACTCGCTTATCCCTTGCGCTTTAGCCAGTTGTTTGAGGAGGATATGTTGGCGTTTGGGGATATAAATCTGCTTCCGTACCATTTGGGTGCTCATTAGACTTTTCCTTTCTGACAACCTTTTGGAATTATACATTACTTTATACATTATACTCTCCCAAAAAATATTAAGGCTTCTTGGGAACTTTTTCTCTTATATCCGACTATAGTATGTTCAGAGATAGTTATTGAAGGAGAAATCGTTTTGAGCCAATTCCCTCCATGTAAATCGCTGGACTCTGACGCATTTGAGTCTCTCTTTCACAGGTATAAAAATCTTGTGTATCGAGTCGCCTACCTGATCTTGGAGGATCGGCACGAGGCTGAAGATGCCTTGCAAGAAGTGTTCCTTCAAGTTTATCGTGCATACCCAACTTATGATTCTACAAAAGGTGCTTTCACCACCTGGCTGTATCGGATAACTGTCAATTATTGTCTAAAGCGAAGAAGAAAGCAAAAGTTCTCCATGTTGCCTTTAGATAACCTGTTCTCACTTTTTTCTTCTCCTCAGCATTCTACGATCGATGAAACCGGAATCGCAGATGAGGTCAGAGAGGCGATGGCGCGATTAAGTGATCAATTTCGGGTCGTGCTGATTTTGCGCTATTTTTCAGATCTCTCCTATGACGAAATCAGTCGTGTTCTTGAAATCCCTATTGGGACGGTCAAATCAAGGCTGGCTAGGGCAATCAAAATGTTGCAGCGTGAACTCCAGAAGGAACGTTCCAGACTAATTGAAAAGAAGGTGGCAGAATGAATTGTAAACAAGCTCAATCTCTCTTTTTGGATTACCTCGATAAAACGCTCTCGCTGAGAGATGAAAATGCTCTACAGGCACATTTGGGAGACTGCCCAGAGTGCGCAAGCGAGCTAGCTGCCTTGCTTGAAACCCAATATCGCTTGCGATACTTCTTGCGCACATACGCTGCCGGTCAAGTCGTCTCTGAGCAGATATGGCCCGACCTGCAAGGGAGGATAGACTCCCTTTCGCCCCAAAGCTCAGCAAGGAGGATAGGGCAACCGCTCGGTTTGTCTTCTAAAGAGGTATTCTTAAGCTTTTTCCATCCAGAAAGGAAATTAGCCATGAAAGCAAAAATCTTTCTTGCCATACTTGCTCTTACGCTGGTTATATTCGGAGTAGTTCTGTTTACTCCGAATGTTTGGGCGCAAGTCAGTCCAATCCTTCGCTGGTTCAGGTTCGAGGGACCTGCCGGTGGAGATGAAGTCAGCATCTCCCTCGCCACAGAATTCACCCCGTTACGTCCCTCCTATTTACCGCCGGGTTTCGAGGCAATGGCAGTTGGGTTAAATCCGCAAGTTGCTTCGCTGAGATATTGGAATAAGAGCACAGGGCAAATCCTACTGATTGATCAAGTGCTGATGGTCGGAGAAAAAACACCCTTGCCGGTTGGGAAGAATCTCACCGTCAACGGTCAACCGGCAGTCCTGATTGAGGGACTGAGTGGAGATTTGACATTCGTCCAGCTAACCCCCACGCCAGTTTCCCCTGCCTTGACCCCTCCGCAAAAGTCTGAAGCACAACCCTTAGAACCGTTGAGTGTGAATGATAGGGTAGAGATCGTGAAGTATACAAACGCCAAGCAACTGACCTGGGATATAGGTAACCTTCGCATACAAATCGTTTCGAATCTGCCGCTGGAAGAAATTTTAAGAATAGCGGAATCTTTCGTGTCGGCTGAGGTCGAGGAACCAAACCTCCCTTCTAACCCGGAGGCAACGGAACAAGGTCCGCTTACGAATCCGTAGTTTGTTTCTAATCACTTGCAGAAGGGTTATAAAATCATCGCTCCCACACCGTTTACGCATGCGGGAGCGATTTTTTTATTCTTGAGTGGGAGATTTTAGTATGACGAAAGCACCTTCATATAATTCGCTCGCTCAAAGGCGCTGGGGTCGGCGACAGCCTGCTGGCTCATACTGCCGATCATTTGTGTAACCGACTCATATTCTTTCTCGATCATCCAAGCTTGGAGATCGCTCAAGATTTGGGCCGCCCGATCAACGCCATGCAGCAAGAAAGCCGAAGTTGCCATGCCGACCTTTGCGCCGGCCATCAAGGCTTTGAGTAAGTCTTCGGCGGTGTGAATGCCACTAGTCAGGGCAAAATCGACCGGGATGCGGTTATATAGAATAGCAATCCAGCGCAGCGGCAAGCGCATTTCTTTCGAGTTGCTTAATACTAAATGGGGTACAACTTCCAATTCTTCAAGATCGAAATCGGGCTGGTAGAAGCGATTGAACAAAACAATTCCGTTCACACCGCAATCTGCCAAGCGTTTGGCAAAATTGGGCAGAGCGGTGAAGAAGGGGCTAAGCTTGACCGCCATGGGGATCGAAATTGCATTGCGCACGTGAGTGACAAGGCGGAGGTATTCAGCTTCTAAATCGGCGCAGGTGACCTCAGGGTCGGTTGCCAGATTGTAAAGGTTCAATTCTAGGGCATCGGCGCCAGCATCTTGGATTTTTTGGGCGTATTCCACCCACCCCCCGTCGGTGACTCCATTCAGGCTGCCGATAACTGGGATGCTCAGCACATTTTTGAGGCTGCGCAAATGGCGTAAATAAGTTTCGGGTCCAATGCTATATTGTCCGTAATCGGGTAGATAGGTTAGCGCTTCGGGAAAAGTCTCAATTCCCCGCGAGAGATCTGTGTCGATTTTGTAGCTATCGCGCAGAATTTGCTCTTCAAAGAGTGAATACATGATGATGGCTGCGACACCGGCTTTTTCAAGGGCTAGGGCACTCTCCACTTTTTGGGAGAGGGGGGAAGAGGATGCCACCAGCGGATTTTTTAGCTTCAACCCAAGATAGGTCGTCGAAAGATCAACCATAGAAGACTCCTTATCCAGATTGTATCTGTGATAAGAGAAGGGTTAACCGTTTTAGGCTAACCCTTCTCTTTTCAAGTTAGTCCTGACTACCTTTTCCATTCGAAGGAGCAACCCCGAAGGTCATCTCTGCCATCTGACGATAAAGCGCCCAACGGCGATCCGCATCGGCTTGGGCTTGTTTGATCAGCAACTCGGCACGCTGCTCATCTCCGTGTACCAGCATCTTATAGCGGGTTTCGTTGTAGGCATATTGTTCGACCGGGATAGTTGGCTCTTTCGAGTCGAGGATCAAGGGGTTTTTGCCTTCGAGTGCCAGCATGGGGTTGTAGCGAATCAGCGGCCAGACACCTGAATTGACAGCTAGTTTTTGCTGATCTAAGCCATAGCGCATATCGTAGCCATGGTTGATGCAGTGCGAATAGGCAATGATCACGGAAGGTCCTTCATAAGCGTCGGCTTCAAGGAAGGCGGTGAGGGTATGCTGATCGTTGGCGCCCATTGCCACACGGGCAACGTAGACATAGCCATAGGACATCGCCATCATCGCCAGGTCTTTTTTGGCAATCCCCTTGCCGGCTGCAGCGAACTTGGCTACGGCTGCGCGCGGGGTTGCTTTGGAAGCCTGTCCGCCAGTGTTGGAGTACACTTCGGTGTCCAAGACCAACAAATTGACGTTTCTGCCCGAAGCGATGACATGATCCAAGCCGCCATAACCGATGTCGTACGCCCAGCCATCGCCACCGATGATCCAAACGCTCTTGCGGACGAGGGAGTCGGCAATCGATAGCAGGTGTTGGGCTTCAGGTGTCTTGATTGTAGCCAGTTTCTGCTTAAGGATTTCCACGCGCTGGCGTTGTTCGCGGATGCCAGCTTCGGTGGATTGGTCGGCATGCAAGATGGCATCCACCAAAGCATCGCCAAGTACGCCGGCGAAGCTCGGCAGTAGCTCGCGAGCAAACTCGTTTTGTTTATCCAATGTCAGACGGAAACCGAGACCGAACTCGGCGTTATCCTCAAACAGGGAGTTGCACCAAGTTGGCCCACGCCCTTCACGGTTGATTGCGTATGGCGTGGTGGGCAAGTTGCCGCCATAAATTGACGAACACCCGGTGGCGTTGGCGATCATCAAGCGGTCGCCAAAGAGCTGGGTGAGCAGCTTGATATAGGGAGTTTCGCCGCATCCTCCACAAGCCCCGGAGAACTCAAAGAGCGGTTCGAGCAATTGTGAGTTCTTTACCGTGCGGACACTGATTGCAGTGCGATCCACCTCTGGGATGGTGAGGAAGTAATCCCACTTAATTCGTTCCCGTTCCCGGATAGGCGGTTGAGGCACCATGTTGATTGCCTTGCGTCCGACCTGGCTCTTATCTTTCGCCGGGCAGGCTTCAACGCACAACCCACAACCAGTGCAGTCTTCAGGCGCAATAGCGAGGGTAAACTTCATCCCCGGCAATTCCTTGAATTTGGCATCCACAGCTTGCCAGCCTTCGGGAGCATTTTTGAGGAAGCCGGGATCGTACACTTTTTCGCGAATGACGGCATGCGGACACACAAACGCGCATTTGCCGCATTGGATGCACAAATCAGGCTCCCATTGCGGAATCTCTAACGCAATATTGCGCTTTTCCCACTTCGTTGTAGCGGAAGGATAGGTGCCATCGACGGGGAAGGCGCTTACCGGCAAGCTATCTCCTTCGAGAGCGATCATTTTACCCAAGACATTGCGCACGAATTCGGGTGCTTCGGGTGGTACAGGTGGCTTGCGCGTGAGCTTGCTGGTCACCTTGTCGGGGACTTTCATCTCATGCAGATATTCGAGGGTCATATCCACCGCTTCGAAGTTCTTCTGCACCACCGCTTCGCCGCGCTTGCCGTACGTCTTGCGGATGGCTTTCTTGATTTGCTCAATGGCTTCTTCGCGGGGGAGGACACCCGAAATGGCAAAGAAACAGGTCTGCATGATCGTATTGATCCGCCCACCCATGCCGGTCTTTTTGGCGACCTCATAAGCATCGATAACATAGAACTTGAGTTTTTTCTCGATGATGTCTTTCTGGGTTTCTTGCGGGATATGATCCCAAACCTCATCGGGTCCGTATGGCGTATTCAGCAAGAACACAGCGCCGGGTGCTGCCATTTTGGTGATGTCAAAGCGTTCTAGGAAAGAGAACTGATGGCAAGCGACAAAGTTTGCTTTGCTGACCAGATAAGGCGCTCGAATTGGTTTGGGTCCAAAACGGAGATGGGACACCGTCATAGAACCGGATTTTTTGGAGTCATAAACAAAATACCCTTGAGCGTAGTTGGGTGTATCTTCGCCGATAATTTTGATGGAGTTTTTGTTGGCTCCTACTGTCCCATCGGAACCTAAGCCATAGAACACCGCACGAACGACATGAGGGTCTTCTGTTGAGAAATTGGGGTCATAGTTGAGATTTGAATAGGTAACATCATCTTTAATTCCCACCGTGAAATGGTTTTTAGGCTTATCTTTTGATAACTCGTCTAACACACCCTTTATCATGGCCGGGGTAAATTCTTTAGAAGAAAGTCCATATCTACCTCCGACAATTTTAGGTATGAGTTCCATATCGCCATTGGCATAAGCTTCATTAACTGCATTCACGACATCTAAATAAAGAGGCTCACCGGAAGCTCCGGATTCTTTACAACGGTCTAACAC
>JAOAHK010000122.1 GCA_026415275.1 Anaerolineales bacterium | reverse complement strand
CCATTAGTTGGTACGATGGTATGCCACCAGGTATCCGTTGGAATTTTCCCCCGTTGCGCCTTCTCCGGCCCAACTAAGCCAGGTGCCATGTAAGGGATCCTTTCAATCTCCTCGTAATTGAAGAGATATTTCTGGGGATTTTTCACATAAACCAAGATGTTGTCGTGCTTTGGCGGCCACTTTTTCTTTGTGCGACCGCCAAAGTCGTAAGCCCAAATGATTTCATTCAGAAAGCATTCCCGTCCAAAAATCGAGTCAAGCATTACTTTACAATAATGTACCTCGCGATAATCGATATGAAAATATAACGAACCATGCTCCTTCAGCAAACGCTGCGCTTCACGCAAACGCGGCTCTAAAAAACCCAGAAAGTCGTCGAACCAATCCAGATAGGCTTTCGTCCCGATGGGAATGGTTCGGTAACGCGCGCCTTGGAAACCCACCCGATCACCATCTTCTGAGCGAACGGTGCGGATCTGCGTGCGCCGTTGGACTTTGCGAGTGTTGAAGGGGGGATCGATGTAGATCAGGTCAATCGACTCCGAAGTCATCCCCTTGAGAATCGGCAAATTATCACCGAAGTAGATATAGTTCTCCATCTGAGATGATTATACCTGTTTTAGACCAGCCACTGTGAGTGGGAAATGTACAAAAAGCTTTTGGGCAGATTTATAATTCTCTCCCAATACGACAATTGAACAGAATGAGAAAAAATAGACATTGCAACGATATCTTCTAAATACCAAGTGGTCATCTCTCGTGCCATCCGAGAAAAATGGAATGTGAAACCAGGACAGAAGGTACGATTTATTATCTATGGCAATCGTTTAGAAATCATTCCGCTACGAGATATCAAGTCTGCTCGGGGATTTCTCAAAGGCATGGGCAGCTACATCGAACGTGAAGAGGATGATCGCTTATAAATGTAATCGATTGGTTGGTTAGAATACTTTATTGATGGAGAAAACGGAGACTTTTTACGCCAGTTATTGAAAATCCCGCCGAATTACTCATCCCAACCACAAGCTTAAGCAATATCCATCCAACTAACCCACAAAACCCCTCAATTGCAAAGATTCCGCAAAGTGACAAGCAACGAAATGTCCGGGTGCTAATTCTCTCCATTCCGGCTTAGATTCGGCACAAATTGATTGGGCATATTGACAACGGGGGTGAAAAGCGCAGCCTGAAGGGGGGTCAATTGGACTAGGGATTTCTCCGCTGAGTTTAATCGGTTGCATCTTGACCTTTGGGTCTGCTTCCGGTATGGAAGACATTAAAGCCTCTGTGTAAGGATGCAAAGGATGATAGAAGAGCTCCTCTGTCGCAGCCATTTCGACTAAGTTTCCCAAATACATTACGCCTACCCGATTACAAATGTGCTCCACAACGCTTAGGTCATGCGCAATAAACAGATAGGTTAACCCAAATTCTGTCTGTAAATCCTTCAATAAATTAAGGATTTGCGCTTGAATTGATACATCGAGCGCTGAAACTGGCTCGTCACAGACAATAAATTGGGGCTGCAGAACCAACGCCCGGGCAATTCCAATGCGTTGCCGCTGTCCTCCACTGAAGGCATGGGGATAGCGACGCAAATGCTCAATGCTCAATTGACAGCGTTTGGCAGTCTCGATCACCCGCTGGGAGACATCTTCTCCCCGAGCTGATTTTGTAGCAATCAATGGTTCAGCAATAATATCTCGCACGGTCATGCGCGGATTTAAGGACGAATAAGGATCCTGGAAGATCATTTGGGCATGTTTGCGAAATTCCCAGAGTTGCCTTTTGGTCATGGTCATAATATCCATCGCCTCTGCGTCTGGCAAGTGGTAGATAACCGAACCCGCTGTCGGTTCGTAACCCCGCAAAAGCAATCTGCCGGTTGTGGTTTTTCCGGATCCGCTCTCGCCGACTAACCCCAAGGTCTCGCCGCGATAGATGACAAACGAGACATCATCCACTGCACGAACAAATTTTTTGGTCAAGCCGAATGTGCCGCGGCGCACGGGGAAAAACTTTCTCAAATTCTTTACTTCTACTAAAATTCGCTGCTCGGATAGCATGAAGTTACTCCCAGAAGAAATCACTCACTTGCTATATAAATGGCATCTCACAGTGTGACCATTCCCAAAGTCAATTTCTGAGGGAACTTGTGTTTCACAAAGTCCTTGAATGATTCGACTACAACGCGGATGAAATGGACAACCTGCAACTCTCTCGAAAGGACTTGGGATCGTCCCTTCAATTGCAACCAGACGGTCTTTCTTTTGACCGGTTATTTTGGGAATTGCACTCAATAGGTCGACGGTGTAGGGGTGCTTGGGGTCATGAAAGATATCCGTCACACTCCCGTGTTCAACCACTTTACCGAGGTACATAATTGAAACTTCATCAGCGATCTGGGCGATCACACCTAAATTATGAGTGATGAACAGAATACTAGAACCAAAATCTTTTCTTAAGTCCTGCATCAATTCCAAAACTTGGGCTTGAATTGTGACATCAAGCGCTGTGGTTGGCTCATCGGCGATTAATAAGGATGGGTTGCAAATGAGCGCCATTGCGATCATCGCCCGCTGACGCATCCCACCAGAAAACTCATGGGGATATTGGTTAAACCGTGTGGAGGCATTCGGAATACCCACTCTTTCCAACATTTCAATCGTTCTTTGGCGCGCCTCACGCCTAGAAACATTGCGATGGATTAACAACGCCTCACTAATCTGATCGCCTAAGGTATGATAAGCCGAAAAAGATGTCATCGGTTCTTGAAACACCATCGAGATCTCCCCCCAACGGATTTGGCGCATCATTTCGCTATTGGGATCAATTTTCGCCAAATCGATCATTTGTTCATGACCGTTCGATGTTCCAATCTTCGTTCGAAGCCAGATTTCTCCGTCATCGATCCTTCCAGGCGGGGGGATGATCCGTAAGATGCTGCGTGCAGTAATACTCTTGCCACAACCACTTTCTCCCACCACTCCAAGCACCTTGCCCTTTTTGATCGTCAAGCTCACCCCGTCCAAAGCTTGGACAGTGCCTTCGGTAAGAGGAAACGTCACTTTGAGATTAGAGATGCGAATGAGTTCATCTGGGTTTAGCTGCATTTTCGACCTCTTATTGTGAATAGGGATCGGCTGCGTCCCGCATCCCATCTCCAACCAGGCTGAACGCCAAAACACTGACAATGACAAAAGCAGCGGGGATAAATAACCATGGATGCTGCTCGATTGCCTTGACGTTTTGAGATGCTTGTAAGAGAACTCCCCACGAAACCACCGGCTCTCGCAAGCCAAGACCAATAAAGCTCAGCGTCGTCTCACCGAGAATCATGTAGGGGAACTCAACCGTTAAGTCAACAATAATATAACTCAAAAAGGCGGGCAGCATGTGACGAATGATGATGCGCAGATCGCTGCTTCCCGCAATTCGGGCAGCAAAGACAAAATCTTCCTCCCGCATGGAAATCAATTTTCCTCTCACCCTACGCGCTAAAGTCGTCCACGATATAAAGCTCAAGATAATCGTCACCATAAAATAAACTCTGATTGGTGACCATTCCTTCGGGAGTGCTGCAGCGAGGGACATCCATAAGGGCAAGGTAGGGATCACATTAATAAACTCGATCAGGCGTTGGATTAAATTATCCAAAGCCCCTCCAAAATAACCAGAGATGCCGCCCATGAGCAAGCCAATAATGAAAGAAATGAATATCCCGATCAATCCGATAGATAAGGATGTGCGCGTGCCATACAAAATGCGGCTGAAAACATCTCGCCCTAAATTGTCTGTCCCAAATAGATGCACAAATCCATTCTCGGCGGTAAACAGATGTAGGTCGGTTCGGATAATTCCCCACATTTTATATGGTTCCCCTCGGCTAAAGAACCTTATTTTATAGATAACATCTCGATCTTCGGTTTGAACGATCTGCATCGATTCCCGATCAAACACTGTTTCTACACCATAGACAAACAATCCCTGAAATTTCCCCTGATCATCAAAGAGGTGCACCTTTTGAGGCGAACCAAAAATGTAATCAGAATTGCGCGATTGGGGATCATAAGGGGCAAGAAACTCACAGAAAATCATAATGAAAACAAATATCCCCAAAATGATTGACCCCACAATTGCCAATCGATGGCGGCGAAATTTCCACCACATCAATTGGAATTGGGTCGCGGTGTAATAAGTTTCTTCGGCTAATTTTGCCTGTTTTCCTTCTGCTCGCTTTCTAAAACCCAATAACGCTAAGAAAGGGAGATGAAACCATTTCATGGTGCACCTCCCGTGAGGCGAATTCGGGGATCTAGCGCAGCTAGCAGAAGATCGGACAAAAAAGTGCCAATGATCGTCAAGGCAGAATAGAAGAGAAGAATGGTCCCGGAAAGATAGACATCCTGATTGATCAAGGATTTCAAAAAGATAGGTCCAATATCAGGTAAGGCGAGGACAGTGGCTGTAATGGGAGAACCAGAAACGATCTCAGCGAGTTCCCAACCAATCG
Source organism: Anaerolineales bacterium (assembly GCA_026415275.1). Classification (GTDB taxonomy): domain Bacteria; phylum Chloroflexota; class Anaerolineae; order Anaerolineales; family UBA4823; genus NAK19. Next base: position 2,759 of record JAOAHK010000122.1, on the reverse strand, counting down.
TGCTCGCCACCGGATTCAAAGCTGCCCGCACCGGATATTTCCAGATCAATTTTCTCTCTGGCAAACCCTTTGCTCGGGCTACCGTGACGTATAATTGATTTTTTTCATCGAGCATCGTAGCCCGCATGGTGCGAATGGTAAAAGCTGCCCCGGAAGTCCCCAAAACGATCACAGCCATCCAGATATGTTTAAAGAAATCGATCAACTTTGCCCAAGACCAAGGCTGGTCTTGGAACTCCCTCGAAAACAAGCCGCCCACACCAGTGTTAAAGTAAATAACCGAGATATAAAGCAAGATCAGAGCGAATAGGAAGGCAGGCGTCGCCATTCCAAAATAACCCAAAACAGTAAAGAAATAATCCCCAATGGAATACTGACGCATCGCTGAGTAAATTCCCACAGGGATTGCTATCAAGTAAGATAAGGTAATCGTGGTAACAGAGAGAAGCACTGTAAATAACAAGCGATCTCCAATCACCTTTGTCACTGGCATACGAAAGGTCAACGACCAACCAAAATCTAAACGAGTTATGATCCCCCCAATCCAATTGAGGTAACGGATATACCATGGGCGATCGAGCCCTAACATGTGACGGTACAACTGCACCTGATCGGCAGTAACCTGTGCACCAGATTGTCTTAAGTCATGAACATATCGATCAGCAAAATCCCCAGGGGGTAATTCAAGCACCACAAAGACGACCAGGGAAAGCATAAATAGCATCAAGAACATGATCATCAGACGCTGAAAGATATATCTTGCCATTGGGATTCCTCTCTATGAAAAACTGGGCAGGGAGAAAGGAACTCCTCTGCCCAGACAATCACAGTCCACCAGAAAAATTAATATTTCAGGTACCACTGATCTGGTCGCACTGGATACATGCGATAAAATTCCCACCCAACAATCTTCAGCGGGAAGAAGTTCCCTAACCGATTCTTCACAATGATAACTTCCGGCGACGGACCGAGGATGCCAATCAGGAACAAGTTACGCATGTGGATGTCGCCGATTTCCTGACCCACTTTTTTGTATTCCTCTGTCCCTGGATTTAAAGTCTTAAACTTCTCGGTCAATTCGAACAATCGCTTCATATCAGGGGGAGGTTCCTCTCCTTTTTGACCGCCGGAGTTGTACCATTCCAGATAAGATGCACCACAGATCGGCTCTAGCACTGGATCACCAAACGGGGGATAGAAGCGGTTTTGATAGGAAAGGAAGGAAATTTCCAAAGTAGCGCCACTGGTAATCACGGCAAGGTCGTGGTCGTTGTTCGAAGCTAAGGCACGATAGGCTTCCAAGGAGACCTCTTTCATCTCGACTTTCACACCAACCGCTTCCCAGTAACTCTTGACCAAGTTCATGGTGTCCGACTCGAACCCTTGGACGAAAATTACCAACCGCTTGCCATCAGGGCGTAACCTCCACCCATCGCTGTCCCTTTTATCTAAACCCAATTCATCCAATATTTGATCGGCTTTTTCGGGATCATATTCAGTGGCATAAGTATACCATTCCGGCTTGGCAAAACTAGCCGAAGGATGAATGGGAACGCCAGTGCTGATCTCCTCACATTCGCCAAAACAAGTGACTTTGTTGATCTCTTTGCGGTTGATCGCAATCGACATTGCATAACTAAATTTGGGGTTGGAGAAAATTTGACGCAGAACCGGATCTTTGTGGGTACAGTTAAACCCAACGGTAGGTCCATCCGAAGCTGCCTGAGCCAGGTAAACTTTGTAGTCTCCTCTTTCCTCGTGCTGCTTATAAACGGGCACCGAAGAGAAAGATGTCCATTGGGACTTTTGATCAATCTCACCATTGATCAGCTTGAGTTCAATGATCTGGTCATCCTCGCTGTAGCTTTCACGGCTCCGATCGACATAAGGCAATTGTTGCCCAGCCGTATCAACTGCATGATAATACGGATTAGCCACAGCTAACTGATATTGAGGAGTTTCTTCCACCACAATCCAAGCTTCAAGCTTGGGAATCCCCTCTTTCCAACGGTGTACGCTATCCTGCCACTCACCATAATACGTGTAGAAATATTCAACCCAAGTAGGAAAGCCATTTTCCTGCGCCTCTTTGTTGATGTCTGGATTATATTTGAGATGTTTCTTCTCTAGGACATGGCGCGGCGCGGCTGGTAAAATCCAGCTTACTGCCAACCAGGGCATCAATCCAGGCGCAGGGGCAACGGTTTTGATCTTGAAAGTGATCTCATCGATGATCTCAACCTGCATCGGTTCACCGCCAAAGACCCAATAGCTCGGGACACTCGGTGTCAACTCTTTATTGAGGATAATGTCTTCCCACCAAAAGGCAACATCAGCAGTGGTAAAAGGTTTTCCATCCGACCATTTATGACCTTTGCGCAAGGTAAAGGTAAATTCTCGGTAGTCATCACTGATCGAATAGTCTTTGGCGACATTGGGAACAATCGTGGTCAAATCGTCGGCAAATCGAACCAAATTCGCATGACGCCAGCTCAAGTATTCCGAATTGCCGCTTTCAGGGCCACCTGAGAGTCCTTCCAATTGACCACCATACTTCCCGATTTCATAATAAGGTACAACCACCAAAGGTTCTTCAGGCAACCTTTCTCTCACATTTGTAGGAATCTCGCCATAAATCTCGGTCAAGAGTGGATCGATGAAGCCGCGGTCGGAAAATTCCATTTTTGCGCCAGTCAGGGATTCAAATTCCGCCAGTTCATATTGCTGGGGATACTTACCAGGTGGGACCCCTTGCATGT
>JAOAHK010000121.1 GCA_026415275.1 Anaerolineales bacterium | reverse complement strand
GGCAAAGAACTCTAAGGCGCGATCGTAGAGTTTGAGGCGCAAGTAGTTGCGCCCAATGTACAGGTAGAGAAAGGTTAGGTTTGGGTTGATCCGCGCGGCTTCAAGATATTCTTGGATCGCACGATTGTATTGGGCAGTGGATTCCAAGACAGTGCCATAAACCCGATGGGCATCCATCGAGTCGGGGTCGAGTTGCACTGCTTGCGCAGCGTATTGCTCTGCCTGACTCCAATTCTGTTGGTCGAGCAGAACTTCGGCGTAAAACGCCAACGCTAATGCGTTATTTTGATTGAGTTGAAAGGCTTGCAGGGCTTCGGTTTGCGCTTCGGCAAGCAAATCCTGACGTTCCTCAGCTCCTACCAAGGGATTGGTCGCATACCAATCCAGCACAAAGGCACGGATGGCGCGCACGGTACTGTTGTCAGGGGCTAGCTCTACGGCGCGGTCAATCGACTGGCGCGCTTCGGTTAGGCGTTGCAGTCGGCTAGGGTCGTTGCTGAGCAAAGCCGAAGAATAGGTCTGGATGCGTGCGAGGCGCGCCCAAGCTTCGGCGTTGTTGGGATCAACCTCCAACGCCCGTTGATACGTATCAATTGCATCTGGACGGGGAGCGGCAGGAGGCGGCGGGTCAGGGTCGTAGATTTTGCCAGCTTGGAAATAGGCTTCGGCTTCTTCAATATACGAAGCCGCCGTTCGGGTGGGCGTTGGAGTTGGGTAAAACGCCGGTTTGATCGCCCCTTGTTGGATCGAGCGGTAAACCCAAATCGAAGCTAAGATCAGGACGATCAAGACCAAAATCCGATATGGATTTATGGCCGCTCTTCTTTCGCGAAACAAGGGTCTGCGATTGATCAGTTCATCGACCATAAGGGTTTCTTATTCTGCCGTTGGGGTTAGCATCGGTTCAGGTGTTGTTTCTGGTGTGGTTTGTCCCGTTGGCTGTGGTGTAGTTCGACCCATTTGCTCCAAACACAGCTCGATTCCTGCGTTAGCATTTTCCACTGCAAGGGGGTCGTCAGGAACACCGCTCAGCAGGGTTTGGAAGACCTGCACCGCTTCGGCACAGCGATTGGTCTTTGCAAGGGCAAACCCGTAAAACCAATAGACTTGGGCTGGCGTCCCATAATCCAAGGGCATCCCCTGCACAACGGTGCCATCTTCCATTGTGCCGCCGCGCACAGCTAGCTCTAATTCCCTCACGGCTTTGGACATTTCGCCATTGCGATAATACATGATGCCCAAGGTGCCGTGTAACTTTGGGTTGGTCGGCTCAACTTTCATGGCTTGCTCGGCATATTGCGAGGCTTTTCCGTACTGACCGATGTTAGCATAAGCAAGAGAGATTTCGGCTAGCGGGGTCCAATCATTCGGGTTGAGCGAATAGGCAGCCAAAAGTTCTTCTACGGCAAGATCGTTCTCTCCTTTCACTCGATAGGCGTAACCGAGATAGAGGTGCAGATCAGCGATCTTGGGGTTAATGGCAATCGCAGCTTTGAACTCGTTAATTGCGGCGTCAATATTTTCTTTCCCGGTGTTCAAAAGAACGATCCCTCTTGCGCGGCGCGTTTCTAGTAAGGTGGAGTCCAATTGCATGGCGATCCGCGATTCTTCAATGGCTCTATCGAGGTCATCAATCTGTCCCTTATTGATCAGCACCTCAGCGTAATAAGCATGAGCCAGAGCACTGTTCGGATCAAGTTCGAGGGCGCGTTTGAGCGAAGCTTCAGCAGAGAGATAATCCCCTGTAAACCCTTGCGCCCATCCCAAAACCGCATGGGCAAGGGCGTTGTTGGGGTTTTTCAGCAGAGCATTTTGAGCGTTGGTGATTGCCTCTTCGTATTGTCCGGCAAACACCTGTAAGCGGGCAAGTGTCACGTAGGTAGCAGTGTTATAGGGATCGACGATCAGCGCCTCTTTGTAAGCATTGATCGCTTGCAGCAGGCGCCCTTCTTGAAACAACTGCTCGGCTTCATTGAGATAGGACTCAGGGCTGCGGGTCGGGGTGGGAGTGGGAATGAACAAAGGAGGCGTAGCCGGCACAACCACCTGATTGAAATACAAAGCTACACCGATCATCCCAAGCAGGATGGCGATCAAAAAGGGATTTGAGCGGCGCCGCGGGCGCCGGCGCACGCTCCACTTACTGCCACGCAAGTACATGGCTTCATCATACCATTCGTAAAAATTGGATGTCAAGAAGGGGTTGATTAGGAGAAGTTAAGTATTACTTAAAGACAGTTTCTTCCCCGGATGATTTTGCTACCTTAAACTCGCCGCGTTTGATCAGCCGAATGACATTGGCGGTAACATTCGGCGTTGAGGGATCGAAGAGGATCAATTCGTCGTAATCAGGGACTTTGGTGATCGCAGTGTGCGAAAAAGGCAAAGGCTGCAATTGAATTAGCTCGCTGCTTGGCGACTCCAGTTCCCCCCAAAAGAGAAAGGTCTTCCCGCTAATTAGAAAACTACGGCGCAAGGGGGCTGTGGGTTGTTCCTTGAACTCAGGATTGAGGATAGACACCTTTTCGCTTTTGGTTAGCACCGCAGCGCTGCTTCTGGCCTCCTCTGCGGTTAATCCCGCTTGACGCAAATTGGCTTCAGCGTTTTCAGGGGTGCGCCAGATAGTAAAGATCAGGTTAGATAGGTTGGCGGTTGGTAGGCTGATAGAACCCAAGTTTTGGGAGAGTTGTTGGGCAACTCCCAGCAGATTTAATAAAACATTGAGAACCGCTTTTTCACCTTGATAGATGCCAATATGATAATAGCGGCTCTCTTGGTTCATCGAGATGGCTTGATTTTTCATGAAGAAATAGGTGATTTGATAGAAGGAAGCCGGCGCTGTCAGGATATTGATTGACAGGGTGTAATCAGCTTTGGCGATCACATTCATCAGCGCTGTAATGCGACCGTCTAACTCCCAACCCTGATTCACCGTGCGTTCCAGCATGTGCTTTTCTTCTAAGCCACGCCGCCCACGGAGAATTTCCTGTTGTAAAGCTTCCCTTGTGAACCCTTTATAAGGGTTGGAGAGCATCAAGTTAATTGGGAGGCCCATCGAGGCGATAATGTAGAGCCATTCGCTTGAGGTGAAGATCATTTTCGTATAGCGTTCTTCTTCCATGGGCGGGCTTCTCCACACACGGCAGGGAATGAATGTTCGGTCCGAGGCAACCAGCTCCCTCGAATATAGCAAATTATACTCTGACCTGATAGAATTGCAACCTTGTTTTATCCAATTCAAGCTCTTTCCAAAGGAATTTGCGTTCGGGATGGTGGAAAGCGCACATAAGGCAGATTGAGAAAGAGAACTTCAAATGCCAAGCGGAGGTTAACGTTGCTTTGAAGAATCTCCAACGTGCGGCGTAAATGTTTAAGCACTTGTCGGCTGTCTTCGTTATCCACTTGTTCTGCGATCTGTGCAATTTGTTCGCTGAATTCGCAATATGTCAAGTGTTCTTGAGCGCGATAGCTGACCAGCAGCACATCGCGCCAAAGAGCTAACCAATGCTCAAGTTGAAAGATCAATTCTGCCTTAGAGGAGTCTTTTGCCAGCCGCTCAGCTAGGGCAAACCGTTCGAGATAAGAGGATGCCAACAAGGTAAGATGTTCTTCGATTATTTTCAAGTATTTTCTTCGTTCTTCTGGATTTTGGAGCAGACGCAAGGCGATGCCAGGGCGCCCAGCAGCTAGACGAGCGACTTGAGCGGCTAGGGGACGTTCAATCTCTTCGATCTCGCAAATGAGTTGAATGAGAGAATTGACCGCCATCGGTCGCAAGCGTAGGACTTCACAGCGTGAGACGATGGTTGGCAACAGACTCTCACTATCTGCGGCAGTCAGAAAAAGGATCACTTTTGGGGGTGGTTCTTCAAGCGTTTTCAGCAGAGCGTTTTGAGCGTTGAGATTGGCTTCTTCAGAGCGCAAAATCAGAGCAATACGATAGTTCGCTTCATATGGCGCAAGGGATAGTTGATGTTGTAATTCGCGTATTTGCTCAACGCGTAGAACTCCACCACGTTGCTCGGCAGCCACAACTGCCAAGTCGGGATGGCGCATGGTGCCAATTAATTGACAGGATCGACACTTGCCACAAAAGCCTCCCGCTTGCGGTGGGTTGAGGCAATTCATCGCTTGAGCAAAACGCAAGGCAAGGGTGCGCCGCCCAATGCCGCTCGGGCCGCTAAATAGATATGCCTGTCGCACAGCGCCTTGAGCGATATGGGAACGCAACATGGCAACCGCCGCTTCATTGCCGTAGTAATTCCAATTCATGAGGGTATTGTAGCCAGATTAATGACCTCTGGCAATAGCAAAAGTCTATTGCAGGGTGCTCAAGTGACAAGTGTCATTCAGGCTTACAAGGGTAAAGTCACCCTGTTCTTCTTCAAAGATATTGATGGCACAAGTATCCTGACGCAAACGCCAAAAGCGATCGTTATCTAAACCCAAAATCGCCAAAAGCAAGACGCGATTAATCACCGTATGCCCTACCACGACAATGGTTTGACCGTTGTGTCTTTTAGCCAACTCTCGAATTGCTTGCAACCCGCGGCGGCGCAAATCCGCCAGGCTCTCCCCCCCTGGAATGTGGCACAGGTGAGGCTGTTGATACCAGCGTTCCAAGTCCTCTTTCCAGCGTTGAGCCACTTCTTCGGGAGAAAGGCCTTGCCACTCGCCGTAATCTATATCAATAAGATCGGGGTGAGGTTGAACAGGCAAAGAGTAATGAACAGCGATCGCTTCTGCCGTCTTTACAGCGCGCGAGAGAGGGCTGGCATAGACCGCATCCACATGCCACTCTTTGGAAATGCGCGCCCCGGTTGCTTCAGCCTGTTTCAATCCGACCTCGTTCAGCGGCACATCAGCCCGGCCGCGAAAACGCTCTACCCGATTCCATTCCGTTTGCCCATGACGAACTAAGATGAAACGCGTCATCACTTCCTCCAAGTAGAAAAAATGCAGAGAAAGTATACCGCAGAGCAGTCGCTAGCGCTTATTCTGGTGTGCAAAGGAAAATGACTTGCGGGGGGCTCACTTCTTCATCTGCTTGCGTGCAAGCGACGACGCCTGCGCTCCGACTTGCCCTCCCCTCGCCCACTGGGAGAGGGGTTGGGGGTGAGGGCATAGAATCTTTATCCGCCGCTACAATTGCCCAAAACCCACTTGGCTCAATAGCTGGGGCAAATAATTCTCGCCCTGATAGCGCTGGAGGACGAAGGCATCCGCATAAGGGGCAAGCGGATTGCCCAAGATATGAGCAGCTATCAACTCCCCGCCTGCGCAAGCGGCCATAATGCCAAACCCTGAAAGCGCACCGAACACATAAGCGCCCTCGAGCGGCAAAGGACCAATCAGCGGGCGATTTTCAATGGTATGCGTGTAATAACCACCATCCAGTTGGGGGCGGGGCATTTTGTTGAGATAAGCCTTTAGACCTGGTAATAGGGTGGATAAACCGCGCAAAACCACCTCTGCAAAGAATTCATCCAAAGGAGGTGGCCAAATGACCTGTAAAAACGGGCGGCTTTGATAATCCCATAACATCAACACCATTTGGCTATCTTCACCTCCTTCCGGGCGAACATGGGCACCGGGTGGCAAAGTGGAAAGCAAAAACTGGGTTTGGGGATCTGCGGCTAACTCCTCTCTTTCTTCCTCGCTCCAATCCAAACACTGCGCATCGCTCCAGATCAAAAGGGGAGCTTCGCGTCCAATCACCCCCAAGGGATCCCGTAGGCTCATCTTGAGGTGTAAGTCATTTTCCACCGGCAGGTCAACCTCGAGCAATTTGCCCACCTCTTTCAAGTAAGGACCAGTGGCGTTGACCAAAACATCACAGGACAAATGCTCACCATTGCTGAGCTGCACCCCTTTGACCCTTGCCCCCACTTCAACCCCAATCAGGCGAGCCCGGCGAAAGCGGACACCATTTTGTTGCGCTTTTTGAAGGAGAACCATGCCTAACTGCTGCGCCGAAAGCCAACCTGCGCGGCGCACATGAAGAGCAGCGACAGCTTTCTCGGTAATATACGGGAAGTGCTGGCGAATGAGCTTGCTGCCAATGAGCATATCCGCCCCATCCACCTTCTGCGAGCTTGAGGATGAATAAGTTTGGCTAAACTGTTCGTGAACACGCAAGTCTCCCCCTCCTTGCTCAGCAATCGAGGCAGCTTCTTTGAACATCGACTCAATTTTTTCTGCTTGAGCTGTTATGTAAAGATAGCCGCGGCGATTTAGATGAAAGGCATTACCAGTTTGTCCGGCAAGCCCTTCCAACAGATCAATGCTGCGATTCATGAGAGCCAGCATGGCTGCATCCGACCACCAATTCCGGTAGCATTCCGAAGAACGGTCGGAGGTGAGGGATAAGGGAGGATTTTCATCGATGAGGTAGATGTTCCCCCTCCATTGTTGGGAAAGAAAATAAGCTGCGCTGACCCCTGCTATGCCTGCGCCGCAAATGATCAAGGTTGGTTTTGTCACAGACTCGATCCTTTCCGCCCACCCTATTGCGGGCAGTTTAGTGCTTGAGCAGAGAAAGAACACCCCCAAACGCAGCGTTTGGTCTTAGCCGTCGGGATATGAGGAAGGATATCGGTACTTAACCTTAATTTTTCCCTGACAAGAGTCTTAAGAAAGTGCGTTGCAGGGCAAAGCGTGTTGTGACAAGTTTCACGAAAAGATATGACATCCATGACTGAAATTAAACCACTTTTATCGTTATTATCATATCACAATGCAACAACGGTAGAAAGGAGAGATGTTAACGATGCAAGCCATCCCAAGTGAATTTTTAGCAATTGACCGTAAATATCGCGCCCATATTCCCTCAGAGGATTTAGCACAACGCGATCCCAAAGAGCGCATTTGCGATTTTGATGATGTACTCATTCCTCTAACTCCAGAACGGGCGATGTACGAGGCATCTCGGTGTGTCCACTGCCCCGACCCAGCCGCCTGTGTAACCGCTTGTCCAGCTCACAACGATATTCCATCGGCAATGTGGTTAATCGAACAAGGACAATTCCTCGAAGCAGCCAAACTGTATCGACAAACCAGTTCCTTCCCCGAAATCTGCGGTCGGGTCTGCCCGCATGAACAACTATGCCAAAATTCCTGTGTGCGCAATAAATACGGGGAACCGGTTTTGACGGGCGCGTTAGAAGCCTTTGTGGCGTGCTACGAGCGCAAGACCGTCGGAGTCGAAATTCCAGTGGGTGCGCCGACGGGCAAGCGCGTTGCCATTGTTGGGGCGGGTCCGGCAGGGCTCGCTTGCGCAGAACAGTTGGTGC
>JAOAHK010000011.1 GCA_026415275.1 Anaerolineales bacterium | reverse complement strand
GTAAAAGCCGTTTTCATCGTAAGGGACACCAAACAGCTCAGCCACTTGGGGGTTGGTCGCCCGCGGGATAATGGCGGTCGCCAAAACCACCAAATCGGCGGCGATTTCTACCATGCGATTGCTGAGCGTATCCACCCCTTTGACGATTACCTTGTCGCCTTCACGGAAGAGTTTGCTCACCTTACCACGCAGATAGACCACACCGTCTTCCTCCATCGCTCGATTGACAAACTCTTCGTATCCCTTGCCACCGGCGCGCACATCGATATAGAAAACATAAGCTTGCCCTTCGTGCAGGCGATGTTTGTAGAGAATCGCCTGCTTTGCCGTATACATGCAGCAGATTTTCGAGCAATAGGGAACGCCGCGTTCGGGATCGCGCGAGCCGCTGCACTGAATAAACACGACCTCCAACGGCGGCTTTCCATCGGAAGGGCGCAGGATTTTACCTGCGGTTGGTCCGCTGGCAGCTAATAAGCGCTCAAAAGCTAAGCCATCGATCACATCGGGGATCCTGCCGCCGCCATATTCGGGCAGTCGAGATTGTGGGAAGAGGTCATAGCCGGTGGCGAGGATTACTGCCCCAACTTTTTCTTCATAAAAGGTATCGTTCTGCTCCCATTGGATAGCGCCGGTAGGGCAGAATTTCTCGCAGGCACCGCATTTCGGTTTAGCCGGGTTGCCCTTTGCGTCCACCGCGGGAACGCGGCCGGCTTCAATATCCCATTTGGATTGCAAATAGCGACAGTTTGCGGCATCGATCACCGGCTTGTTCGGCACTGCTTGCGGCGAGAGGGTATAGATCACTTTGCGCGTCCCGACGCCGCGCTCGAAGAGCGACTCAACCTTGAAGGGGCATTTTTCCTGACAGACACCGCAGCCGGTGCAGAGATCCCAATTTACATAGGCAGCCTTGCGGCGGATGCGGACAAGAAAGTCGCCGTTTTCATCCTGTCGGACGGAGTCGATTTCGCTGTAAGTATAAAGACGGATATTTTCGTGCTTGCCGGTCTCGACTGTACGCGGCGTGAGGATACACTGTGAGCAGTCCAGCGTGGGAAAGGTCTCCGAAAGTTGCGCCATGTGCCCACCGATGGATGGCTCCTGCTCGACCAAAACCACTTCATAGCCGCTGTTGGCAATGTCGAGTGCGGCTTGAATGCCGGCAATCCCTGCTCCAACCACCAACGCTCGTTCAATCATTGATTTAGCCTCCCATCCTGTTAGGCAACCGTTGCGAGATAGGGTTCAAAGAGCGGGCGGGGATCTACCGTGTGGTTTTCCATGCCCCAATCCTCGCTTGGCAACCCCAGAGCGACCGCCATCAATTGGGTAAAATACAGCACCGGTAGGGGTTTGAGCGTCCAGCCGCTGACCGACTGCTGCGGATAATCGAGGTTATATTGACAAAGGGGGCAAGCGGTGACCATCGCCTGGGCGCCATGGCGCTGCGCAGAAGCGAGGATATCTTGTGCCAATTGCTGCGGCACTTGCGGCTTATTGACCGCCAAATACGAGCCACAACATTCGGACTGGTAGGGGAAGGTCACCACTTCACAACCCAATGCCGAAAGGCATTCATGCAAAATATGCGGATCATCGGGGTCGTCTAATTGGATTTCGCTGGGTGGGCGCAGCAACAGGCAACCATAGTACGGAGCAACCCTCAAGCCTCGGAGCGGCTGTCCAACCTTTGCCCTCAGGCCTTCCCATGTAAGCTTATCTCGGAGCAACTCCAGAAAGTGGGTAACGCGCACGTTGCCGAGGTAAGGTTCTTCGGTAAACCAATTGATGCGCTCCAAAACGTCGGGATGCCCTTGCAGAAAGTGTTGCGTGCGGCGCAGAACGTGAAAACAGATGGCACATAGAGTGGTTACTTGCCCGCCAGCGTCTTGCGCTTGGCGTAACAAGCGCGTTGGGGCAATCAGTGCCATAGCATTATCGGTAGAAAGCGGAAAAGTGGCGCCGCAACACTGCCATTCATTTAGTTCTTGGAATTCTAAGTCCAACGCCTGGGCAACAGCTCGCCCAGAGCGATCATAACCGCTAGCTTTGGTGGATAAGGTACAGCCTGGAAAATAGGGAATTGCCATACTCACCTCGCTCAGGCAGAATACTTGCGGAAACCACCGATGATCGCCAGTTGCGGCATCTCGGCTGCTTGTTCGGGGGCAATCTGATCTGGGTCTAACACATTGCCAAACTTTTCCATGTAGATTTGGCGCAACGCTTCCATCACGCGTGGCAGATCGATGCTCTTTGGGCAGCGGGAGACACAGGTCAAGCAAGCCGCACAGGTCCAGATGGTCTGCACTTGCAGAACGTCTTCCATCCCCAGTTGCGCCATGCGGATCACTTGGTTGGGCAAAACATCCATGCTAAATGCCACCGGGCAACCTGCGCTGCACTTCCCACACTGATTACAGGCTAATAAGCTCTGACCGCTGATCGTTTCAATGCGGTTCACGAACTCGCCACGAACCGTTTGGAGAGAGAGTTTTGTACGCATCGCACCGCCTTCTTAAATCATGATGTCCCGCTGAGGGGTCATTGTCACGAATTCTCAGGCGGAGAGAAATGCCTGAGGGGATACCAGATCGGAGAGCGGGAAAGGGCTAAAAACATCCACCACCTCTAAAAACTACCACTTTAGGTTGCTTTGATTATCGTTCAAATTCAGAGTAAAGTAATCTGTAATAGATAATCAAGAGCAGAGACGAAAATCACCCTGACAAGAGGAAGAAAATCAGATAGCATGGCGTAAACATTCCCAACCGTTCACGTCATCTGATACGATGGGGAATTGACGGTTTACAGTGCTGAGGAAGTAGGGAGTGACGAAGGATTCTCAACTGTATAGAACAAGCTCCTAAGTAGGGGAAAATTTTGCTTGAAAAACTTGAAAAAAGTGAAAGGGGAGAGGTGGGTCAGATGATTGTCATCCATGGATGTAGTTAAGGTTTCACGATTCCCAGACGTATAATTGACATAATGGATAAATAATGTTGTATAATGTGAAATTAAGATGATTGTCACAGAATATAACGGATTGAAGATGAATTACCGACAGAAACGGATCTTAGAAAAGCTTGCCCAAGAGGATGTACTTTCCATTGCTGCCTTAGCACAAGAGCTATCGGTCTCGAAAATGACCATTCACCGAGATTTGGATGCTTTATCTCGGGCGGGATTAATATCCAAGCAGCATGGCAAAATTACAGCGACAGCAAGGCTTCGGGGTGTTGATCCATCGCTCTGTCAAATGTGTGACCGTAAAATCAAAGAACGGAATGTATATATTCTGATTGGTGCGGATGGGAAAAAAGTGCATCTGTGCTGCCCTCACTGTGGATTAATTGCGTATAGTCACGGTGAAGATGTTTGGCAATGCTTCGCGACCGACTTTTTGCATGGTCATGTGATCACCGCTTCTCAAGCTCATTACCTATTTGAGCCTGATCTGAGAATTTGCTGCTCACCCAGCGTGTTAGCTTTTGCTTCCGTGGAAGAGGCTCAAAAATTCCAAAAAGGCTTTGGGGGGCAGATTGTTGATTTCAACCTTGCAGTTGAATTACTGACAAAGGGTCGTGCGGAGTTCTAATTTTTTTCAAGGAGGATTACACCATGAAAAGGATAATGGAATTGCTGTCTATTCTGCTCGGACTCACCTTGAGCGCTTGTCAAGCAAGAAGCTCGGGGATTGAGGCTCGCGATGTTTGGGCTCGCGCAGCACTCAAGGATGGCAATGGTGCTGTTTATATGATTTTACATAATCATTCGAGCCAACCAGACGAACTCGTTGGTGCATCGGCAGATATTGCTCAAGGGATTGAACTGCATAAATCAGAAGTTAACGACCAAGGGGTAATGGTGATGCTAAAACAGGACTCCATTTCCTTACCTGCAAGGGATAAAGTGCAACTCCAACCCGGGGGCTACCATATCATGTTGTTGGGCTTGACGAAAGACCTAAAGGAAGGGGATACTTTTGATATTGTGTTGAAGTTTAAGTCCCATCCCGATTTACCGCTACAGGTGACTGTTCGCGCAGGCGGAACGGAGATGCACCAAGATGGCGCTGACGAGCATGGAAATGGTACACACCAGCATCCTATAAGTACCCCCACACCGTGAGAGGGCAATCCTTCACTTTACGATAACCCGCGTTCCGTAACCGCGCCGCTCCCAATCGCGGCGCGATTTGATTGGCAGCTCAAATGCAGGAGTTGTCCAACGAAACAGCCATTTGGCGTCTTCATTGCGCATGTTGACGCAGCCATGGCTCATCCAGACACCAAAATTATTGTGCCAATAGGTGCCGTGAAAGGCTACCCCTGTATCGACAAAAAAACATGTCCAGGGTACGCCAGGCAATGAAAAACCGCCCCGTTCTTCAGCGTCTGGGTTGCCAGTTACACTGCCCATATGTTTGCTGGGCATCTTGGAGAAGATGCGGAACTCTCCTTTGGGTGTCTCCGTGGGAATTCCTTGACGGGTGGGATTGAGGTGAGGAATGCCAGTAGAGACTCGGCAGGTGAACACCTCATTACCATCTTCGTAAGCTCGCAAGGTTTGGGTGCGGATCTCAACCTCAACCAGTTTCTTATGCGCGGGAACGTCTGGGGAGAGCGGCGAATATTCTTCGTCTGGAATTGGTCTCAGGTGAGAGGCAGGAACGTACACAACCAAGTATTCGGTTAATTCCGATGTAATTTGATACCATTGTTTCCGATCCGGTCCTTCGACAACATCTGTTACCCAATGTAATGTCTCATAATACAAGGGGTAGGAATCCCACTTTTTCCAGCCATTTTTGTACTCATACGCAGCCGTGTAAGGAACAGTTACTTCACAAAGCTGCCCATATTCTGGCACGTGAGATAACGGTTGGTTGAATTGAACCCGCACTTTTTGAACGTGAGCAGAGTGCAGATACCCTCCCCAAACTCGATACCAGATGGGGTTATGTGCTGGACCTTTGGGAGAGACTACTTCTTCATAGATGTTCACAATTTGATCGCGATACCGTTTACCTACTATCGAACTATCGTCACGAGGTTGGCTGTAGAGGTCTAATTCGCGAGTAGCAATGCGACCAAGATTTCCGAACCCAGTCTCTTGAAAGGTAGAAGCAAGGGGGGAGAAAGCTAGACTTCCGAAGCTTGATAGGCAAAGGCGTAAAAATTCTTTTCGAGAGAGTGAGTCAACCGACATGTAGGGTATTATATCGATTCTTGTCTGATTTGAAAAAGAAGATTTTCGGTTTGTGAAATAAACCGCAAGGAATGGTGTTTCCTGCGTGTGTTCTAATTGACAGATGACACCTCCGAAGGTAGAATCTAACTATACTTGAGCCGGAGAGAAATGATGTCAACCAAAAACACCTTTCTTGCCATAATTTTGCTACAGTTTATTCCCGTTCTTCTTTATCCTCCCCGCACACTTCTCAACGGTATCGGTGTGATAGTCGTAGCGTTGCTGTTCTTTGCTTTGCTTGGATATGGGCTGTGGCGCCGCCGTCTATGGGCGCTGACGATGAGCATTTTTGTTCAAGGGCTAAATATCATCATTCGGTTTATGATGTTCTACCCGGCGGCAAAGACTCCCCAAGGGGTTTGGAACATTGAATTGATTATCTTTACGGCTGTTGCCATAATCATATCAGGTTGGATTTTGTTGCGCTTAGATAAGCCAGATATCCGCTCGCTGATCACAAAATAGGATTGGGACATATATACCGCCGCACTTTGACATCAGTGGTGCGGTTTTGGTGTTATAGACCGTGATTTATGTCGCATCGCCAGGTTACTGAAGTGAATTGATTAGCTTAAGGAGAGAGTTGTCTCTCTTGCTACAGGATTCTCTGGGTCAGTAATCCATTCACTCCAAGAGCCGACATATAGACGAGCGTCGCCAAGTCCAGCGTGTTTGAGAGCAAGAACATTCACAGCAGCCGTGACACCCGATCCGCAATAAAAGATTGCTTTATTGGGTGTGGTCTTGCCTAGTAGATGGATGAATCGCTGGCGTAATTCCTCAGGGGAACGAAATGTTCCATCAGGCTTGCCATTTTCGATATACGGAGCGTTGATTGCACCCGGAATATGCCCTGCTACCGGGTCAATGGTCTCGTTTTCGCCGCGAAAGCGGTCTGCGGTTCGGGAATCAAAGACTTTCCAACTTGGGTACAGAAGCGCTGCGCGAACGTCGGACATACTTGCGTAGAGTTCCAAACGGAGATTGGGATGAAAAGTGCGCGGGGAACGCGTTTCCTGGGCATTTGAGATGGGCAATCCGGCATCTAACCATGCCTTCCAACCTCCGTCAAGCACTGCTACGCGGTCGTGACCCAACCAGCGCAGCATCCACCATAAACGTGCGGCTACGGCTCCGCTGATCGGGGTCCAGTCATCATAAGCGACAACCTGAACTTGCTCGTCAATCCCTAAACGACTGAATAATTTCACTGTTTCCTCAAAAGGCAATAAGGGATGGCGACCAGTTTTGCCTTTGACGACCGGCGCACACATTTCTTCTTCTAGGTGTACATAGACCGCACCCGGTATGTGAGCGATTAGATAATCCTGACGGCCGCGTTCAGGTGAACCAAGGGTGAAGCGGCAGTCGATGATTGCCCAATTGGGATCATTCAAATGGTTTGCTAACTCCATCGGTGAGATAAGGGTTTGAACATTCATTCTGATTCTCGTTCCATTCTCTCTAAGATTCTCAGAAAGACATCTACTACGGCGGGATCGAATTGTTTGCCGCGTTGGTCAAGGATATATTTTAAGGCTTTTTCCTGATCCCAGGCAGGCCGGTAGGGACGATCGCTGGTCAAGGCATCCCACACATCAACGACAGCAAAGATACGGGCAATGAGGGGAATCTCTTCACCCTTCAAGCCACGCGGATAGCCGCTGCCATCCCAATGTTCATGGTGACAGTATGGGATATCCAAGGCTGGGCGCAAAAATTCGATTGGCGAGAGGAGTTCGTAAGCATAGAGGGGATGGCGGCGNATCATTTCCCATTCTTGTTCATTAAGAGGGCCAGGTTTGAGAAGAATCTGATCTGGGATTGCCATCTTGCCGATGTCGTGTAAACGCACCCCTCGCCAGTAATGGATCATTTGGTCGTTGGGGAGTCCCATTTCCGCTGCGATATGTAAGGTCAGTTCTGTAACTCGGTTCGAGTGACCGAGTGTTTCTTGGTCGCGCAGTTCCATCGCTTTTGCCCAGCCTTCAAGAGTAGCATCATAGGCGATGGATAACTGTAAATTTGTTTGTTGGATGTCTTCAAACAATTGTGTATTGTCAATGGCAATGGCCGCTTGAGATGCAAACGCCTCAAAAAGAGTACGCCAGTCTTCGGGTGGATCGAATTCAGCGCGGTGAAAAGCTTCCAGTGTGCCTTTTAATTGATCTTGAATGATTATTGGCGTAACGTGATGGGCAATAAATCCCTCCTCAAGGCATAGCTTTGTGCTCACCATAGGCGCGCCTGCACGGTAAATATTGGGCGTGTATATAGGGATTTTCTCTTTAGCAGACTTGCCCATCATACCCTGCCCAAGGTTCACACGTGCGTCCTTGATGAAATCAGTGCGAAACCCATCGCCGGCAATAAAGTTCAATTGATTGCTTTTAGGTTCGTGAATATGAATTGCCAGTGCATCGACCGCGAGCTGCCGACGACCTTCTTGCACAATGATCTTCAAAATTGTACCCAAGTCCTGCCGATTGCTGATTGCTCGATAGATAGCAAAGAGGGAGGTGAGATGACGCAATTGCTTTTCGGTCTGTTCATATAGGGTTACCCGATAGAGCGCGTTGGCAGCAATGTCCGCAATAGCTTCTAATAGATGTAAATCTTGTTCCGAGATTTTACTCTGCCGGCAGACAAACAATTCACCAACGTTGTGCTCTTGGGCGATTAAGTTTACAGCGGCTAAGGATCGACAAGGGCAAAAATCGGATGTTTGACAAATATCGTTTTTTTCGGTTAGGATTGAACCTTGCTGTTCTCTCAAGATCATCATTTGCTCTATTCCGAAGCAATGAATAAAGTCGTTGACAGTTTTCCAATAACCTCGGATTGATTCATAAATGAGTTTTCCAGTATCAGGATCGAACAGGCGGATTGCAGCAGAACTCATTTGCAACCCGCTAAGCAAATGGTCGAGGAGAATCGAAACCACCTCGCTGTGATCTTTGGCAGCGCGCAGCGCATAACTCAGGTTTGCAATCAGCTCTAGCTCCCTCAGCCGTGTGCGGGTTTCATCCAAAAGACGAATGTTTTCGACAACAAGCGCAGCGGTGGAAGCGATTTGATTAAGGAAGTGCAGATCATCTGCAGAAAATGCGTTCTTGCGAGTGCAGTTATCCACCGCAATGACACCGATGGCTTGATCGTGAAGCATGAGCGGCGCAACAATTGCGCTTTGAACCTGCATCATTTCTTCGAGTTCCCCATCGAAACGAATGGTCTCATCGCCGATTGCATCTGGGATGATCAAAGGCTGACGCAGTTGGAAAGATTTCGCAGAGTAACCCGCAGTAAGCGGGAAGCTAATCTGCCAGATGCGGGGATCTTGATAGCCATACAAGGCTCGAAAATTCAATTGTCCTCCATCGCTGCTCAGCAGGATGCTGCCTTTCTCAGCGTTGGGAATGGCGTGAATGACTGCGGCAAGCAAACGTTCTAGGAGAGTATCTAAGGTATCATCCCCTTGAAGCGCTTGATGAACCAATTGGGCGGCTTGCTGCTCCAATTGGCGGCGCTTCTGCAAACTGATATCTTGAATAATACCTTGGGCTCTCAAGGTGTTGGTTTGAACATCAAAAATTGGGATTGCTTGTTCTCTAACCCAGATGGTCTCTCCATTGCGCCTCACTAATCGATATTCTTGATCCCAAGCGGTTTTTTCGGATAAATGGTGACGATAGACCGCTATTGCTTTTGCTCGGTCTTCAGGGTGAATCCGCTGGATCCAAAGGTAGGGCTCTCTCAGAATATCCTGCGGGTTATAGCCACACAGTTGGCTGACATTCGGGCTGATATATTCTGCTTGGAGCGCGCCCTGAGGAGTCAATCTGGCAACATAAACCACAACCGGCAACTGTTCAACCAAGTTTTGATACCGCTTTTCGCTTTGTTGAATTTGCGAACTCATCGCTTGGCGATGAATGGCTGTGCCGATTAAGTTTGCGGCGGCGCGCAGGGCGTCGATTTCTGGTTGGCTCCAAGGGCGGTTGGTATGACAATCATCAAACCCGATAAAGCCCCACCAGCGATCTTCAACGAAGATCGGCACTACGGCGAGGGAGAGAATATCTTGGGCACGTAAAAAATCTTGTTCCGATAGTGGGAAATCTGAAATCGGACCAAACAACGCTTCGCCCTTGCTCAGTTGATCGACCCAGCGCCCGAAGCCATTTTGGCGTAAGGGCGAATGTTGCAAATCAGGATTGTCAATTTGCGGTGTAATACCGTCGGCAACCCACTCGTAGAGTTGGCTTATATAAACCTCGTTTTCTGTTTGAGGCTCGTCATTCTTGAAAAGGTAAACCCGGTCCACTTCGGTGGCAAGGCCTAGAGTGGCAAGGATGTCTTGAATCACATCTTTCCAATATGCAGTTTGGAGCAAACGCTCGGCAGCGAAGCTTACCGCTGTTAGGATTGAATCGCGCCGTCTAAGATTTGCTTCTGCCTGCTTGCGTTCGACAACATCGCGCACGATAGCAATTCCCAGCCATTCGTCGTCGATGCTCATCAGGGAAAGGGATACTTCAACAGCGATCCGGTTTCTATTTTTTGTGTAACATTCGAACTCAAACGTTAATCCCTCCCTTTCCTTCAGGTTGTTTTGAATGAATTTTTCCCAATTTTCATCTACCCATGCTTGGCTTTCGGGAGGGATGATAAGGTGATCGATGAGTTTTCCCAATGCTTCATCTTTTGTATAGCCAAAAATTCGTTCAGCAGCTTGATTCCAAAACTGGACTCTGCCTTGCAAATCTACGATGATGATGCCATCCTGAACAGTGTGGATGAATTTCTGGAAGATTTGAATTCCTCTTTCAAGGGCTTTTGCAGCTTTCTTATAGGAAGTTTGATCCCGAAAGAGTGCTACAAAGAAATCGGAATCCAAAGAAAAAGCATTAACAGTAACATAACGCTGCCAAGGTGTTACGGGAGAGTCAAAATTGACGCTTGGTGTATCCGCACTTAACAAATCTAGAAAATTTTCGATGAAAGGGGGTGCCTCTACATTGAACGCTTCTGTGCTGCGCTTATTCAAAAGCTGGTTAGCATCCTTGCCAACAATTTTTTCAAACCGGGAATTTACCGCAAGGATGACATAATCGATGACTTTTCCTTGATCATTGCGCAACCACTGGTTCAGAACAAAACCGTCGGGAAAATTTTCGAGCAATGATTGAAGGTTCTCTTCTAAAAGAGAACCCTTCGCCTTTAGAACACCGCTAAAAAGTTCCTTCTGATTCATCTGACTCATTGTTTTATGGTCTACCTAACGAACCATGGATAAATCGTACTTATTTTATCCTTGTCTTCAGCTCGATTTAAAGACAATATTGATAGGTTAATAATCATTAACAATTTCTGATGATCGCCCTTGTAGATTGTAAGGGTGATCACTCAAATACGATGATGAGATCTTTGTGACCGGCTTTGAAAAGTGTTTCTATCTTGAACATTGATATAAAAATTATGGTGTAAATAAACAATAGGATGGGAGTCATAAAACCCATAGAACATCAATCGCATGGTTTAGGATGAATGTCTGAGGGTTAGATGATGTTCATCTAATCCCTTTGATTCAAAACCGCTGTACAATAAATTTGAACATCCGATTCTTTACAAAATAAAAAATGGACATGAATGGTGGAAAGAGCTTTCGTGGGTGGGTTTCGGATTCGGTATTAGTGGAATTCATAGATGATCCATCGTTCAAGGGACAACACTAATCAATATCGTTCGATTTCGGTCTTTTGAAACATTCTACTTGGTATTCCATGAGTATTTACGATTTTTTCTACATCTCATAGGAGGCAGATTATGATCCATGAAACGAAAGAACTGAGTGTGGAGGAGTTGTTGGCAAAAGCTAAAAAGCCCTCCGCAGATGCCATGATTTTGCATCCTTTTTATCGAGGCAAAATCGAGACAACGTTGAAATGTTGTGTGCGCTCTTTTGATGACTTTGCCATTTGGTATACACCTGGCGTCGCGGCATCTTGTCGCGCAATTGCGGAAAATCCCGAGCTTGTATATGAGCATACCAACAAATGGAATACCGTTGCAGTAGTCAGCGATGGCACTCGGGTTTTGGGTTTAGGGGATATTGGCCCAAAAGCCGGTTTGCCGGTGATGGAAGGCAAGGCGTTGCTCTATAAATATTTGGGTGGAGTCGATGGCATTCCGGTCATGATTGATACTAAAGACCCGGAAGTGATCATCAATACCGTATTGATGTTGCAACCCGGCTGGGGTGGAGTGAACTTGGAAGATATTGCTCAACCTAAATGCTTCCGCATTTTGGATACCTTGCGCGAAAAAGCCGAGATTCCAATCTGGCATGACGACCAACAAGGGACAGCAACGGTGACCCTTGCTGGGTTGATCAATGCTTTGAAAATTGTGGGTAAAAAGATCAGCGAGGTAAGTATCGCTTTCATTGGAAGCGGTGCATCCAATGTCGCCTGCTCGCGCTTGATTTTCGGTTGGGGTGCCGATCCAGCGCGTTGTTACATGGTGGATAGCAAGGGTATCCTCGGCAAGCACCGTAAGGATATTGAAATGCGCAAGGCGGAATTTGTGGACAAGTGGCGATTGTGTCAGATCACTAATGAGCTCGGGCGTGAAGGCGGTATCCCTGAGGCGATGAAGGGCGTGGATGTAGTGATTGGACTTTCCCAATCCGGGCCTGGGGTCATTTTGCCTGAATGGGTTGAAACAATGGCAAAGGATGCCATCGTATTTGCCTGCGCCAACCCAGTTCCTGAGATTTGGCCCTGGGAAGCGAAAGCTGCTGGAGCGCGAATTGTCGCCACTGGTCGGTCCGATTTCCCCAATCAGATCAACAACTCGCTTGGCTTTCCGGGCATCTTCCGTGGTGCGTTAGATGTGCGAGCGCGTACGATCACCGATGAAATGTGTTTTGCTGCAGCCAAAGCCTTGGCTGAACACATCGGTGACCGTCTGAGCGAAGAGCACATTATCCCCACCATGGACGATTGGGAGGTCTTCCCACGCGAAGCGGCCGCGGTAGCGATGAAAGCCCAAGAGCAGGGCGTTGCTCGGGTGAGTAAGACCTACGAAGAGCTGTATGAACATGCACACAAGATCATCAAACGCTCGCGCGATTTGACCCACATGATGATGAAAGAGGGCTTCATTGCTGAAGCACCGGTGTAAAAGCCCTGATAAAATTCGAAGCTGCGAGTTGTAAATTCTCATTTGGAGGAAGAGCCATGTATGATCTGATCATTATTGGAGGAGGACCGGCGGGATTGACCGCCATGATCTACGCCATTCGCAAACGACTTAACGCCCTTTTGGTCTCCAAAGATTTGGGCGGCAAGACCATGTGGCGCCTTGAACTGCCTTGGGTTGAAGAATATCAGGTAATCAAGGGCTTGGAGGTAGTCAATAAATTTAAGAGCGAGTTAGAGTATCTGAGCTTTGCCCGCCATATGGAAGCAGTTGAAAAAGTCGAGAAACGCGGCGATGGTTTCTGCGTGATTACGAAGGGCGGGGGAGAATTGATGGCAAGGGCGGTCATTGTTGCTACGGGGACGAAACAAGAACGGATGGGGGTTCCCGGTGAAAAAGAATTTCTGATGCGGGGCTTGTGTTACTCAGCGCTAAGCTATGCCCCACTATTTATTGATCGTAAGACGGCTGTGATTGGTGATGGTGAATTAGCACTGCGTTCAGCGGCTGAATTGGCTACGGTTGCCAAACACGTCACTTTGATAGGCACCTCTGCAGAGACTTTGAAATCTGCTCTTGGAGAAAAAGTTAAACATTCACCCAATGTCACCATCTTAGAGAAATACCAAGTGATGGAAGTCAAAGGAGATCGCTTTGCTGAGTGGTTGGTTGTCAAAAGCCCTACAGGCGAAGTCCAAGAGGTTGAGGCGGAAGGTACATTTATTGAATTGGGCTTAGTTCCAAACTCCCAAATGGTCGCCGATTTAGTCAAACTGGACCCGCATGGCCGCATTTGTGTGGATTGCTTCTGCCGCACCAGCGTACCGGGTATTTTTGCGGCTGGTGATGTCACCGATATCTTTGCGGAGCAGGTATTGATTGCGGTGGGAGAAGGAGCGAAAGCTGCCCTCAGCGCGTATGATTATCTGTTGCCAATGTTGTAGAAACCCGCTTTAAATTAATTTACCCGCTTACACAGCGTACCGCGAGACTCGTTTTGTCTTTGACTGATAAGCACGGTGAGTCTCGCGGTGGCGTTGTGGAGTGAGAGTTGTGGGGTTAGATTGGTCTTGCACTTGTCTCGAGATAAACAGTACTTTAGTTGTTATCCTTTCACTAACGGCACAGAAAATCCGAACAGCGAACCCTCTCCTTCTTTCGATTTTACCCACACCTCTCCGCCAGCCGCCTCGACGATTCGCTTGACAATCGATAAACCCAATCCCGTCCCCTGACGACAGCTTTTCTTGGCGTTGGAAGCGCGAAAGAACTCCTGAAAAAGATGCGTTTGATCCGCCTCGGGTATCCCGATCCCACTGTCTCTCACCTCACCAATCAGCTTTCCATTTTCAGTCCGCAAGGACACTTCCACATAACCCTTTTCGGTGTATTTGATCGCATTGCCAATCAGGTTTGTCCAAACACTGATAAAGTGATCACGATTGCCCAAAACGATTTTAGGCACGGGCTGGATTTGCACGTGAAATTCTAGACCTTTTTCATTTGCTTGTGGCTGCACCTTTTCAACCACGGTTTGTAAGATTTCATCCATATCAACTTCTTCGACTTTGCCTTCTTGGAGCTGCGTCTGCACCCGACCCAGTTCGAGCAAATCATTGATTAACTTCATCTGCTCCTGCGCTCGGGCGAGACACTTTTCGATGATCCCCTTCTGCTCCTCAGGAGATACATAACCGTCCAGGATCAACTTCAAGTAAGTATGGATTGCGGCAATTGGTGCTTGCAGCTCATGGGTCACTAAGCGGATGAATTGCATTTTCGCCCGGTCTAATTCTTCCAGCCGAGCTTTTTCCTCTTGCAATCTACGGGCTTGCTCTTCGATGCTCTGCAATCGCTTGGTTTCTAAGGAGAGCTGCCGCCGTTCCAAACCTTGGCGGACAACCAAGAGCAAATCATCCACTGAGAAGGGTTTGGTAAGAAAATCGTAGGCGCCTTCTTTGATCGCCCGCACTGCCATTTCAACCGTAGCATAACCGGTGATAATGACACAAACCGCATCGGGATCGATTTTGTGAATTTCTCCAATCAGATCGATGCCGCTGATGCCCGGCATCATCACATCGATCAACACCAGATCAAAGGGGTGGTCTCGAAAGAGCGCCAAACCCTGTTCTCCATTCTCCGCTGTTTCTACTATGTATCCTTGCGGAGTTAGCCCACGTTTTACCCCCTCGCGAATGCCTTGTTCGTCATCAATCACCAAAATTCGATCAGCCAATCAGACCTTCCTCATCCAGCCTCTCTCTCGTCAAGTTTAGCCTCAATGGCAAGCTGACGGTAAAGGTTGTTCCCTTCCCGACCTCGCTCTTGACCCCAATCTGCCCGCGGTGCATTTTGACGATGCCATAGATGATCGCCAAACCCAAACCCGTTCCTTTTCCTACCGGCTTGGTGGTAAAGAAGGGTGTAAACAGTTTGCCTAAGTGTTCTGGCGGAATGCCTTTGCCTTCATCTTGTACTTCAAACGTAACCATACCGTTTGGTTTCGCAGCGGTTCGGATGATAATCTTACCTCCTTCGGGCATTGCATCGGCAGCGTTGTGGATTAAGTTAAGAAAAACTTCCCGCAATTGAGCAGCGTCTAATTCGGCTAAAGGCAGTTTGTGATCTAATTCTAGCTCAAAAGAGATTTTCTCGTAGCGAGGATGGCGTTTTTCGATCTCGATGAGTTCGCGGATTAGGTCATTGAGTGAGGTTGGTTGAGCGTTGACTTGAGTCTGGCGCGCAAAGTTCAACAATGCAGAGACGATCTGTTTGCAGCGTAGCGTTTCATTAACAATAGTCTCCAAATCAGCTTGATGTTGTTCGCCAAGGTTTGTTTCACGGCGTAAGATGTCGGCATACAGGAGCACGGTTGCCAGTGGGTTATTCAATTCATGTGCCACACCCGCTGCTAGTTGACCAAGCGAGGCTAATTTCTCGGATTGAATAAGCTTATCTTGCGTGTTTTGGAGCGTATCTAACATGGTATTGAAGGAACTGGCGACCAATCCCACTTCGCCGCCCACATTTACCGGTGCACGGGCAGATAGATCTCCTTCTGAGACTTTCTGGCTGGTCTGCACGAGCTTGCGCAACTCACCCAAGGGACGGGTGATGTAACCAGATACCGGAATTGCCAACCCAAAGGTCACCAGAATACTAACCAAGGCGATAATCGCAACTTGACGGTTGAACGCAGTAACCAAACGCAGAAAACGCTCCTGGCTAGCGCCAACATAAATGATGCCCACGATATTGCCTTGATGATCATAGAGCGGATCATAGCGGGTAATATAATTTTGGTTCACTACAAAAGCTGGACCGACAAAACTTTCCCCTTTATGTAACACGACTTCTCCAACGTCTACAGATAAGCGGGTGCCGATTGCCCGCTGTCCTTCCTCCGTGAGCACATTCGTGGATACCCGCTGATCGCCCAGAAAGATCGTGACTGTATCCACACCTGCCACAGTCTTAATGCGGTCTACTAAAGTGAAGTCGTTGTTGATCAAGTGAAAGACAATCACTGCTCCGAGAGTCTCTCCCTGATCGTTCACAGGTGCAACCGATATGAGCGCCAAGCCTGCGCTGCCTTCGCGTGGATCATAGGGATGTGGAGCAGCGCGCGGGGTATCAATGAGGGGAATACGAGCCCTATCGGCTAAGCTTACGCTCAGCAAGGCTTCTTCGGGAAGGACCTCGGTTCCGGAAACCACATCCCTCTCTTGAATCGCTTTTTGGACAATCGAGAGCGAGAAAGGATATCGCGTGTCTCGCTCTAAGAGGATCACATTCCCTGCCTCGAGAAGATATCCTGCTTTGACCTTGCCGTCTGGAGCTACAATCACAATTGCGTGATTTCCTTGATCAAAAAGCCCTCTCATCTGGAAGGAGAGGTATCCTCGTAAATCTGATTCTCGGTGCAGCCCCTCCATCGGCTTCCCTTGAACGAAACCGACAATCATTGCATCATTTGCCATGCGCACGGCAGCATCTTCAATCCATGTAAGATGATCGTTATAAAACGCCTGTGCCAGACGCATGTCGCGAGAAACCCGCTCGGTCATAGTGGTAATAAGATACTGGTCAATCGTTCTCGAGATAACCCAAGCCCCGACGCCGATCGAGAGCGCTGCGACTAATGAAAATGCCACCACTAAGGTAAATTGAAACGGAGCAGGAAAGAGTCGTTTGAAAAGGTAAACGAACCAATTAGATTGATTTTCGGAAGGATCGGTCACAAAAGCTTCCTTCTGCTTGAACTCAAGGCAAGAGAAAGTAGGCTTCCATAGCGGAGCGAGCTTTGGAAGCCTCACTTTCCGGTATTAAGGCAGAACACGTCGAAACCGAAGTCGAGACTGCAAATACCGGAATATTTTCTCCAGCAAGGCATTTTAGGAAATTGCCGGCGATCCCAGGCCGAACGCGAAAATCTGGCCCGTAAATTCCGATGCTAGCAATGTTCATTTTTAGTTTGACCGAATTGATGCCAATCTGTTTTTGAAGCCGACTCACTAGATCAAAGGCAAAGCACATATCCTCTCGAGCAACCGCTAAGGTTAATTGACCTTTACCGTGCTGATCGATGAGCTGCACAATAAATTGGATATTGACCCTTTGCGCGCCAAATTCGAACAACAAACTCGCTGCGGAATCCGTCCTGCTACCGGATAAGCCCTGAATACACAGCATGCCCAGGTTTTGATGGCAAAGGATGCCGCCAATTTTGATTTTTTCCACTGCGCCTTATTTCTTGAGCAGCTTATTGATCTGGCGGATCAATTCCGCTGCCTCAACTGGCTTGCTCATAAAAGCGTTAATATGGATGTACTCATCGGTTGGGAACAGGGCTGCATAATCGGTATTGGCAATCGAAGTCACCATGATGATCGGGATCTGGTTGATCTCTTCATCCTCATGGATGCGCTGGGTGATGGTCAAGCCATCCAATACAGTATCCATGATGACATCCAGGATCACCAAATCGGGCTTTTCAGCTTTCATTTTTTGATAGCACTCATTGCCGCTCGCCGCGCTGAGGGTTGTGTGACCGGCCTTCTCTAAAATCAGACGCGTTGCTTCGACAAAATCTGGATCGTCATCAACAATTAAGATTCTCGCCATCGTTTAAC
>JAOAHK010000120.1 GCA_026415275.1 Anaerolineales bacterium | reverse complement strand
CGATATGTGTCGAGGCATTTTGGGTAAGATATCAATATGTGCCGGCAATGCAGGATCACCTGGTCATAAAGTCCTTGCTCAATCCATTCTTCTATCTGGCGGTGATAAGCCCGAAGAGAAAGTGATGCCATAAACTAGCTCCCTTCCAGTAGCTGCATTCCAAAAATGTTAAGAGTCAGACGAAAATGGTGCTGCATTATCTTTACATTGATTAGCATAATGGAAAGATCGATCACTGTCAAGTATATTTGCGTTTCATGAGATGCAAGGATATATTTCCGAGAAAACTCGTTTATGGACACTGGTTTTGACAAAGGATTACTAGGCAATAAAAAATCTCCCGATCCAAGCGGACCGGGAGATATAAGGATTGAACCTGAAGGTTAAGCGGTTAGCGGTTCTTCTTTGAGGGAGACAGTTTTGGCTTTTGAGCGAGAGATTGCCCAACCAACAATCGCTAGGAGACCTAGGGATATAACCCATATCCCTATCAAAGTGCCGCCAGTGGCACCAGCATACTTGACAATGATCGGTGCGGCGATTAGTGAGACTAAATTGACCACTTTGATCATCGGGTTGAGTGCTGGGCCTGCAGTGTCTTTCAAGGGATCTCCAACCGTATCTCCAACTACACCAGCTTTATGACGCTCGGAACCTTTGCCTGTATTTGCCAAGATATTACGTGGTTCATCTTCAATGGCTTTCTTAGCATTATCCCACGCGCCACCGGCGTTTGCCATGAACACCGCCAAAAGTTGACCGCTGAGGATAATTCCAGCGCAAAAGCCAGCTAGGGCTTCAACGCCGAGCATCAACCCTAACGCTAATGGGGTAAAAACAGAGATGACCGCCAATGGTACCAATTCTTTTTGGGCCGCCTGAGTGGATATGCCAACTACACGGGCATAATCTGGTTTGACGGTTCCTTCCATAATTCCAGGAATCTTGAATTGGCGGCGAACTTCGATCACGATTAAGCTAGCTGCGCGGCTGACAGCTTTGAGGGATAACGAACTGAACAGCCAAGGCAGGGCTCCGCCCAATAATAAACCAATAAACACACTCACCTCGGATACGCGTATGCCGGTATCGCTGAGCAACTTCGGGAAGGGTATCGGTTGACCAGCAGCTTGGGCAGCAAGGTTAGCTGCCTCTTGAACTCGTCCAACATCAATAAAGAAAGATGCAAACAAGCTTACGGCTGCAATCACAGCAGAGGCGATGGCGATCCCTTTGGTGATTGCTTTTGTTGTGTTCCCGACTGCGTCTAAATCTGCCATGATTTGGCGGGCTTTTTTCGTCTCTTCATCATCTAAACCATGCCATGCCATTTCACCGATTCCGTTGGCGTTATCGGATATTGGGCCATAAGAATCCATTGCTACATTATTTCCAGTATGGCTGAGCATACCGATCCCAATCATTGAAACGGCATAGAGAACATATGCTGGGCCGTCGCCGCTATAGAGCAAAAGCGCAAAAATGAAACTGATCACAATCACTACCAATGCCCAGACACTTGACTCCATACCAACGGATAACCCAGATAATATCGTTGTCGCTGGTCCCGCAGTGGTTGATTCTACGATTTCCTTTACGGGCGCACGTTTCGTGGAGGTGAAATATGAGGTGAGTGGGTTGAAAGCAACCGCTAAGCCTACACCGATGGTGGTGAGCATTGCCATGCGCCAGTCGTGGGCATAGAAAATTGCCAATAGAAATGCCCAAAAGATGGTGTTTACACTCGAGACCTCATAAGAGCGGAACATTGCTTCTTCGGCGTCCTCGGCGTGCAAGAACCCAAATGGGCCTTGTTTGGGTACTTTTTGCCAAATGGGTACTGCAAAGGTTCCGAGGATGGAAGAGATGACGCCAATTGCCCGAATGGCAAGCGGATACACGATCCACATGAGGTTTCCGGTTA
Source organism: Anaerolineales bacterium (assembly GCA_026415275.1). GTDB lineage: Bacteria > Chloroflexota > Anaerolineae > Anaerolineales > UBA4823 > NAK19. The sequence continues at coordinate 5,391 of JAOAHK010000120.1, read as the reverse complement.
ACGCAACCAGAGCTAAACCTAAAATCAGGGCAGAAACAATGGTCACTTCGTAAGATTCGAAGATGTCTGCTGCCATACCTGCACAGTCACCAACGTTGTCTCCAACGAGATCAGCCACTACGGCTGCATTGCGGGGATCATCTTCAGGGATGTCTTTCTCCACTTTGCCCACTAAATCAGCTCCAACATCTGCAGCTTTGGTGTAGATACCGCCACCCACGCGCATGAAGAGAGCAATTAGTGTACCACCGAAACCAAAGCCAAGTAGCGCATCAGGTGCTGCTTTTCCGAAGACGACAAAAATGAGTGTACCTCCCAGTAGACCTAGGCCATCAGTCAGCATTCCTGTAATAGTTCCGGCGTAATAGGCAATTGTTAGTGCTTCATTTAAGCTACGTCGAGAAGCTGATGCAGCTCGGACACTAGCTTGAATAGCCATTCTCATTCCTAATTGCCCAACCAGAAGCGAGAAAGTGGCTCCCATGATAAAAGCGATTGTCCGACCAACTGCAATCGCAATTTGAGCTTGATCGCCAAACTCTTCCGCAGCTTCTGGAGTAGGTGGCACAATATATACGCTCAGGAAAAGAGCGATAGTGAGCAAAGCGATGAGCGGAAGGATGGTTTTTAGCTGACGGTTTAAGTAGCTATCTGCCCCAATTCGAATAGCTTCCCATACTTCTTGCATGAGTGGGGAACCTTTGTCTTTATTGAGAACGTTGCCACGAAGCAACCACGCATAGATTAAGCTAATAAAAGCAGTTACTAGCACTCCAAGCACAACAATTTGTTCAAAGGGGGCTAGGCCATGCCTACTCCCTAACCAGAGAATATCCATACCCTTTCCTCCGGATTGCTAGAATTATGGTTTCGCCCGTTGGGTTACAGGCGAACGGATGGATTATAATCAAGCCCCTATGAAGTGTCAATAACCGCGAAGTACTTAATGCTTGTCTAGACGTAGATTCGATCACTATGCCCTTAAGTATGATCCGGTGCTCAATCTCGGGAAAATATTAATTTTTTATTAATTCTTGGACAGATACTTGACTTTAAGGGTGATTTTATTGTATAAACTTCTTCAGTAATGAATTGCAGGTAGCGGTGAATTGTGCAACTTAGCTTCGATTGGGGCACTGCTTCCAAGGAGGATGCTGTGCTTTTTCTTATCTTATGAGCTATAAATGGTTATTTGGGCTTGATTTTCAGACACAAAGAGTGTATTCTGTAAATATCAAGTGATTAGAATGGTTGATAAGTTCTATGTTGGATGAAAACTTGCTAAATGCATTAAGTGAAAGGGAAGACGACGAAAATAACGCAATTGCCCGCTTAATCGAGTTGGGTCGTCAAAAGTCGTATGTGACGATTGACGACATCTTAAGCTTCTTCCCCGAAGCTGAACAAGATGTCGATCAGCTCGAAGAGGCTTTTGCCGCTTTGTTGAGCGCGGGTATTCCCTACGTTGACGATGCTAGCTTAATAGGCCCTACAGAAGAAGAACTTGAAGAAGAGGCGGAGGATGAGCTTCACCCTCATCTGGTTATTGACGATAATTATTTGGCGAACATCGATACCGACGATACCATTGGGCTCTATTTGAAAGAAGTCGGGCGGGTACCGCTTTTGACAGCCGAGGAAGAGGTAGAGTTATCACAAAGGATCGAACGTGGTCGGTTAGCTCGGGAAGAATTGGCACGCGGCAATGTCAGCCCACGACGGCGAAAAGAACTCCAAGCCCTCATCGAGGATGGTTGGGCAGCTCGTGAGCATTTGATCACCGCAAACTCGCGTTTGGTGATCAGTGTTGCGAAAAAATATATGGGCCGCGGGGTGCCATTTCTAGATCTGATCCAAGAGGGAAACATTGGGTTGATTCGTGCTGCCAAAAAGTTTGATTATCGTCGCGGGCATAAGTTTAGTACCTACGCAACGTGGTGGATTCGTCAGGCAGTTACTCGTGCAATCGCAGACCAGGGGCGCACGATTCGCGTACCTGTTCACATGGGCGATCAAATTAATAAATTGCTCAGAGTACAACACCAACTGACTCAACGGTTAGGTCGCGATCCAACGGTGGAAGAACTAGCGGAAGCCTTGGATGTTCCACCTCAGAAGGTCGAGAACATGATTCAGGTAGCCCGACGGCCTTTATCCCTGGAGACCCCAACTGATGACGAAGAGGATTCGGTGTTGGGCGATTTCATTCAAGATGAAGAAGTTTCCGCGCCCGATGAAACAGCTACCTATAATCTATTGCGAGAACATCTTGATGCCGTCTTAAACATGCTTCCGCCGCGCGAAGTACGTATCTTACAATTGAGATATGGACTATTGGACGGCCAGGCGTACACCCTTGAAGAAGTGGGGCGGAAAATGGGAGTTACCCGTGAACGTGTGCGACAGATTGAGGCGCAAGCGCTTAGTCGTCTGCGCCATCCATCCATCCGCAGAAAGCTACGGGAGTATTTGGGATAAAACCTTCCTTATCAAGAAAGAAGAACAAGAATTGGAGGAGCAGCTAAGGGATTAAACTCGAAAAATACGAGAGTTGCTCCTCCAAAATAAATAATGAGTGCATCCCTCATCCTCTCTGAAAGTGTTCTGAAAATAAACTTGATTTTTTATTCATTTTGTAGCAAATTTTGAGATTACTGCTTAATACCTCGATAATACAGGGGGCAAAATGTGATCGGGAAAAATGCGAGAATTAGAGGAAACAACTTGGATTAAGCTTGGTAGCAGAAAGGAATCCTAAAGCTGGGGATAGCCTCAATGTGAATTTTCACCTTTTTCAAAGATCAATAAACCATTGCTGCCATATATATCTGTATCAATTTTATAGATTAGCCGATAATTTGCTGAGAAATCTTGGCTCTTGAGTATAGTATACCTACCATAGACCTCCAAAGTGACTACATAATCAGGGAGGTAATCGAGGATCAATTGAGTGGGAATCGCATAATTGATGGCATAAAATTTTTTGTCCAGTGGGTAATATTTTAGAGTTTCAGGGGAATTTAATCCCACTGTATCGAGGATTTTTGCATTTGTCCGATAGCCTAGCACTCCTACATCACCCGCTGCGATCAATATGTGAGAAAGTGGGGCGGGAGAATGAAGCTTTATGTAACGAGCTGCCTCTTCGTAATGAAGTTCCAATTGTATAAAAGCCATTCCTGGAGCAAGACGATCAGGTCCATGAGATGGGTGAAGTTGCCAGGCGGGTAAGATGAGGATTGTGGGAAGGATAATTGTGAATAAGGTTTGAATGGGAGGAGATAGAACCTGAGGGAGAAAGTATTTTACTTGAAGGTTGCGAAATGTCTGCTCCAAGATGGTAATGACTCCCATAAAAATACAGAGAAAGTAAAATGGGATGGGTGGAGTTAGATACCAGCGGAAAATTAGGGGATTTGCTAGCGAAAAAACAGAAAAATACAACCAAGGAAAGAGAACCATTCCAATTGATCGTCTTGTATTCCGAATAAACTGTATTCCGCCAAAAAATGCCAGAGATGGATAGAGGAACAATCCGGCTGCAATTCCCCATTTTCCGAAAATTTGATCTTCCGAAAACGGAGTGGCATAATGTTGGAGAAGACGAACGAGAGCACTGTTTTCAGGTTGGTGGTAGGCAAGAGCTTTAGCAATGATGGAATGGGGAAATGGTGAACCAAAATAGAAATAAGCAAAGGAGAACCAAATTGCGCAAGGTATCGTAAAAATTAGCGTTACACGGAATATGTGTTGAAATCGGTTCTTTTGTACTATTCCATCTTTCCCTCTTAAGTAAAAGATATTTGTGACGATATAGTCGATCAATAGAGGAAGGATTAAGATAATGGCATCTGGACGAGTTAAGAAGGCCGTGGCGGCAAGGAGTGCCGCTGTTTCAAAATGTTCTTGAATATATGTATAGCAAAGTGCAACTAAGAGGAAAACGTATACGCTCGTTTCTAAACCTCCGATTGAAAAAGTCACGCTGAAAGGTGCGATGGCAAAAGCGAGTGACGAGGCAACCCCAAGCATGGTTTTTTGGTATTTCTTGCCAAAGTGATAGAGTAAAAGACACGTACCACCATCAATCAATGAGTTTAGTAAATATGAGATTATTGGAAAATTTGCTTCTTTTCCACCGAGAGGAAGGGAAAACATGACTAGTATGAGGGTGTAAAATGGGGTAGTCGTACCCATAACATGTTCGCCAGGGTTGAAGACAAAGCCGTTACCAGCTAAAATATTTCTGGCGTAACGGTAAGTAATGTAGGAGTCATCAATAATTCTCGGACCTGAATAGACCCTGAGAATTACGGCAATCGTTGCTATGAAAAAGGGTAAGGTTAGAGAAAATAGTCTGCGAAAATTGACGTTAGTTTCCATTATCAAGATTATATGCGAATATCCCACCCAATTGGACTGTTGAGAGCGTATAAAAACAGGTATCTATCAATGAGCTTCAAGAGCATGGTTTTATGGGTAACGATTTTATTGGTGTACATTATGGCAACTCGCAATTCTCTGGATCATGATACCTGGTGGCACTTAAGGGTAGGCAGATGGATGATTGAAAATCGTCAGATCCTGACTGTTGATCTTTTTTCTTATACGAGATACGGGGCGGATTGGCTCTATCCTGGTTGGATGGTGGAAATTCCAATGACAGCCATTGTGATGACAGCAGGATTAGGGGGGGTGAATATTGCAAGTGGTTTGTTAATCACCGCTACCTTAGCGATTATCCTTGTGACAACCAGGGGCAATATCTTAGTGAGAGCATTCTTGGTTATCTTGGTCGCAACGGCAAGCAGTGTTTATTGGTCGGCAAGACCTCATTTGGTTACGTTTCTATTCACTTCTTTGTATCTATATTTGCTTGAGTCAGGAGCAAGAATAGGGTTTTCATACTTCCGAAAACCACTCTGGATTTTTTTGCCTATCTTGATGCTGGTCTGGGTCAATAGTCATGGGGGATTTATCGTTGGTTTTTTACTATTTGGAATATATTTCGCTGAAGTGCTCGTTATCGAATTGATGCGGCTCTACCAAGAAAGGCTTTCGCTTTGGAGTGTTCTAAAAAATAAGGATTTGCGCACTTTGGGAGTTTCTGGAATATTGATGGGGGTGCTTGCCAATCTTAACCCAATGGGGAGTCAAATTTTCGCCTATCCGTTTCGCACAGTATCGATTCGGACTTTAGAGCAATTTATCCAAGAATGGCAATCTCCAAATTTTCACGAACTTAATATGCAGCCATTTCTTTGGCTGATCATTGTGATGATTTTGGCATCGGCGCTGTCAAGAAAGCGGTGGTTATTGAGGGATATCCTGCTGGTTTCAATATTTTTATATATGGCTTTGATGGCGGCGCGCAATATCGCTCTTTTTGCG
>JAOAHK010000119.1 GCA_026415275.1 Anaerolineales bacterium | reverse complement strand
CATCTTCGCTGTCCGGTGTCTCGTCGTCGCCGTGGCTTACATGGTACCCGCGGTACGACCGCCGGCAGGGGATTTTTCAACGGCCTGTTAGGGGTGTCTACCAATCCCAGGTCGATTCATAGTCATGCCGATTTCAAGTCTTTTACAGACAAAAACAACAAACAAACAACACCAGTTAGCACGCCAAACCAAAGCGTCACTAAGCGAATTGCAATTGCCAACGACATGGCATTGACGTCGCTAACGCCGCGCTCTAACAGTTGAAACACCAGTGCAGCCTCCATTGCGCCAAGCCCGCCAGGGATCATACTCGCCGCACCCAACAAAGTTGCTTGCACGAAAATCAATACGCAGTCAGCACTTGAAATACCAGTATTCAAAATATGACAGAACCAGGCAAACAACATTGCCTGTGTCCCATAGGCAATCACAGCAATAACCGAAAAGGCCGAAACTCTAGGTAGAGTCCAAACATTCGCCCAGGCTTCAAGTACAGCTCGCCCGCCCTTGGTAGGTAGCCATGCCATATAACGACCAAATCGACGCCATCCAGCACTGGCTAGTGAGTATAATAGCAGGTACGCGAAGCCTGTGCTTCCCAGCAGTAAGGTTGCAAAAGACAACAGCCATACCCAAGCAGAATGATGTCCAGCGACAATAGTAGCCAGCGTGCCCAGCAAAATCATCCCCAAAACATCCGAGCCCCTGTCAACAAGAAAGGCGGCAAGGCTGTGCGTAACCCTCACGCCGTGCTGGAATAACAATGCAGAACGAAACGTTTCCCCGGCTTTTCCTGGTGTCGCAGTCAGTGCTAGTCCAGAAAGATAAATTCCAAGATGCTTGAATCTCGCCAACGAATATCCTAGGCACTGAAGAGACCGCTCCCATCGAGCAAAGCGCCATAGATAAGAAGTGCTCGAAAAAAGAACACCGATCAGTAATGAATGCGGCCCCAAAACAGCAAACGCAGCCATTGTGTCCCGCCACCCAAACCAGAAAACGGCTGTCAGATAGAGCAAAGCACCAGTGATGACAAACCAGACGATGGCCTGAATCGTGCGCCGCTCAAGAAGCGCAAGCTGAAGTCGGGCGAAGAACTTGCTCATCGAAATGTTAAAAACTTATGCCCCAAATAGCTGGTAACCACTGGAACAAGCACGCCAATCAAATGACCCAATGCTTCGGCTTGATCTTTAATGCCAACCGATGGCAGAACCCATTGAGCCAGCAGAAGACTGATAGCTAGGGTCTGAAGGACCGCTAGGAGATTTACGCCTACGAACTTGATCACCTGAGGCGCGAGCGGTCCCTGACTCGCATTGAAAACGTGCCCTCGCATCAGCAGAAAAGCGACCAGCATCCCCACCAGATAAGCGAAAAAGACCGCAACACCGTAAGAAAAAAAATTACTGAAGATAAAGCGCGAGCCAAAGTTCGCACCGGCCGCAATCCCCCCAGCCACGAGAAAACGCATGAACTGCGGCGTGATCATTGTCGGCCAAAAACCGTGTCTTGCCCCGTAGCCATTTTTGCCATTTGTCGGCCAAACCCAATGCTTTCCGAAATGCCTCGATCTTCTGGATAGTAGTAGGAAGTATCTGCGACCCATAGCCCCTGCACTGGCAATGCAACAGGAGGAAGCTTTTCAAGGTACCCCGGATCACAGATAGGCTGAGCATACCGATAACGGTTGGCGCGTATATCTACAAAGTCATCATCGGTCAATGATGGGTTAATCTTTTTAAGATAGCGCCGCACTTTTTGTAGAAAAGCCTCATCAGGTTCAGCAAACAAGGGATGCTCGCCCGGCACATAAAACGGTACATACACCACATGCTGACCGAGAGGACGCAGGTTTGTGTACTCCACCAAACCAGGTATGTCCATCTCTGGGTCATTAATGTTCAGCCAGAAGTTCTCCGTAACGGCCTTTTTTAGCTTGGCAATGACGCAGACGACAGCGATATTTTTGACCGCTTTGAACTTGGCCAAAACGTCCGCCGGCAAATCCGGCATGAGCTTAGGCACATAAGGAAGCGGAATCGTACTAATCACCTTCTCAAATGATTCGAGCTGACCCGCAACCTGAACCCCGAAAACTTTGCCATTTTTGATGGCAACCCTCTCGATGGCGGATCTCAAACGGATCTCTCCGCCCCGGGCTTCAATGGATGCCTTAAGTGCATTTAGCAAAGTGCTAGAACCACCCTCAAGGTAGCCAAGTTTCTCGCGGAACAGGCTGTAGCGAGAGCGCCCAATGCGACGAATACGACTCCATATCCACGCCGCAGACAGTCCTGATGAATATTCGTAGAACTTATAGTCGAACAGTCGTCGCCAAAGGACCTCCCAGGCTTCAGCACCCACCCACCGTTTGATCCAGACACTGGCTTCCACCTTATCCAGCGGACGCCAATCATCGCGCTTGATGGATAAGAAAGCATGCAGGCCGTAACGGACTTTGGCGATAAAGCTCAAGCCACGGAACTTGAGCAATGCAACTGGATTACCCCACGGCTGCAAGCGATCCTGATACCAGTAGCCCATTTTTGTTTCCGTCCAGCGCATTTTTTCAGAAATACCCAACTCTTCCAGGATCTTCAAGAAAGCGTGATCTGATATGCAATGAAAATGGTAGTAGCGTTCAATTTCAATACCACCAAAATCAAAAGTCGCGGCCATGCCACCCACACGATCATCAGCTTCAAACACTACCGGTTTATATCCATCAAGCACGAGCTGATAAGCGACCGCCAAGCCCATGGGACCGGCTCCCAGCACCGCTATTCGTTGCGACATCTCAAAACTCCAGCACGATACCGCTGTACCGCGGATTGTTGAATGTCTCATCCAAGGCAGCTTTGAATGGAGTGCACGGAACGCCAAAAATACCCGGCCAATCAATCACCTCAAACTCATCCCCCGCGCACAAAGCGGCCAGTTGCTGCGTGGTAAAAGGCGGATTCTTGTCAAAGCGACCCCAGACCCACAACAAAGCATAAAAAAGCGAGTACGGGATACGTATGATCAGCGCCTTAGCCCGGGTCACCCGCTTGATCTCGCGAATCATGTCGATGTAGTCAATCTTTTCATGGCCGGATATGTTGTAGATACCATCGCGAACGCGATTCTCGATACAGCTAATGATGATATTGGCAAAATCACCGACATACAGTGGCTGCCGCATATAACGCCCGTGGCCGGGAATAGGAAATACGGGCACCTTTTTCATGAACCGAGATAACCAGCCCAAATGCTTCCGGTCGAACCAACCAAACATCAATGTTGGGCGCAGCACCGCGCAAGCGATTCCGCTTTCCAGCACCATCTTTTCCTGTTCTTTTTTGGTGTTGGTATAGAAGTCATCCGCGACCGACTCCACCACTGAAGAGCTGATATGTACTAGGTGAGGCACACCGTTTTCCTTGACCGTCTTCAAAATCAGACGAGTCGAATCAATGTTGTTACGCACAAAATCCTGATAACGGTTCCCGCCAATTTGGGCTTGCAACATAACAACGACATCAGCACCCCAAAAGTGACGCTGCCATTCCCCTGGCTCTGCCAGATCTGCATATTCAACGGTAATATCGGGCTGAACGCGTTTGAGCACTTCGATATTGGCACGATGTTTATCTAAGACAACTATGTTTGAGTAGCCCTTTTCCCTAAGTCGAACGACCAGGTTTTGACCAACGAGACCAGCGCCTCCGGGGAGCAGTATTTTCATTTGTTTGTCTTCCGCGATTACACCCCAATAAAGGACAATCCGCCGCTGCCATCTCCGTTATTATAAATCGTTACAAGGAAACATTCAGGTAGAGCTTTGCTTGAAAACACAAGATCACCACAATCCGGCAAAATGAGAAGCGCAACCATTTTATTCGCGACATTGAATTACAAATATTGATTCTCTTGGGCTGGTCTTGATCGATATAGAATTTTATATTTCGCCCAATTCACAGCGACATGCCCCTTTATCTGCGTCAAAATTAATAAACGAATCTATAAAATATTTACACAACCAATTTCTGGCCTATAGCAAACAACCCTTACCATTTATTGCCCAGACCCCTTGGTATTTGCTAACAGCCATTTGGTCACTATTTATTATTTGACAGCGCAACACCATTTACCGGCAGCATTGAAGAAAATACACATTTACCAGCGGGGCCGAATACTGTTACGGCAGATCCTTGCGCATCCTTCAAAAAGTATCCCTTAAACCCTGAAAATTTCGCATTTTTATCGACAGCGTTGGCCACATCAGGTCTCGGCTGTCCCGTCAAGCCGTAGCCTACAGCGATTCCCTCTTTATTAATCAGCCAAACAGTTCCAGGGGAACTTCTTCGAGACCGGTCAAAAATCCACCCCGATAATCGAAAGAAGTTTTTTTCCCCCTTGATAGGTTCAATGTAATCAATGTATCCCTGACAAGCATTATGAGCCTCAGCAAAACCATCAACCGGTTTCCCTAATTTTATGTTCTTGAATTCTGGTCTGGAAAAGAAAGACAGTCCTTTTTCCGCAGCAATCATGCCAATTGATAGCGCATGCTCGGCAGAAGGATAAATCTTGCTAATCTGGGACTCATCACGAATACCCATCGCTACCGCTAAGCCAGCAATATTTCTTTCAAAGGCAACTTCGACCACAGAAGATTTCAAGGCTCCGATCTGCATAGGTATCATTGCAAAGACTAGCAATAAAAAAGGCAAACATAATTGCCAATTTAATTTTTCGAATGATGATTCAAGCTTTGCAGCAATAAGCACGAATAGTGCCGCCCAAGCCATCAGTGCCGGCGTCTGATATCGCGAGGACAGAGCTTGTTCAATACCAAAAATCAGCCTTCCGCAGGCGGTTCCGAGTGCGGTTCCGCCTATGTATAAAATAAAAAGCAACAAAGCGAGTTCTAACTTCGATTTCTTGACACCGCGCAATGTAGACCACGCAAAATAAGCTGATAACAAAATCATTATTCCGCCGGCAACTTGCGCAGTAACGACACCCCCACCCCCACCGGCAATATAAAAAAATGGACTACCGATATATGTCATCACATAAACGATAAGACCGACAGGATTCTCTCTTAAACAGCTGCCGATAGAACCATGATGGGCTGGTGAAGTGTAATCGTAAAAATATGCTAGCAACCCCAAACAGGACATGGCTGCAAGAATAGCCACCCACCTCCAACCGAAGCGACAAATGATCGAATACAACGTCATTAATGGCAGTGTGATTACACCATTCACCATACTTCCGAGCGACAAAATTCCGAAAAAACATGCCCCAACAAAATAGCTTTTAGAAACATTATCTCCGTCATGCGCCCTATGCAATAGAAAAAAAGCTATTAATGGCAGTAATTGAGCCAAGAAAAATTGACTCTGAAAGCCCCAAGTAAGGTTTTCATTTTGCGACCACGAAATTAGCCAGGTTATTATAAATAAGCCTAAAATGTAGTAGTGTCTTGGCAGCCTTTCTTTGAGTATAAGAAAAAACATTAAGCAGGAAATCGCTACAAGCAGATAATTCAAAGCCAAAAGAAACCAGATTGATCCATTTAGCCAAGACAAATCAATCCAAAATAAGAGGCGTGACAAGAGTATTCGATGCTCGTTATGGTTTCTCCACCAAGCACCAATATCGTATGCGCTGGCCTTAATATAAAAATCAAGATAGCCATCCCACATATCCCAGAAGGGTACGGGAGAATATGACTTGAATGCACCAACAATCGCCAGCCCCCAAAACAACAGAGTTGCCAGGACTAAAATTAAAATAATGCCATTTCGCTTGATATTAATTGACATATTAAATATCCATCCGTCTAAATACAAAATGAGGCAGATGGCGAATCACCATCATGATTATCGACCAAATCTTTGGGGTGTATACCACCCTGCTTCCGTTTTCACTGCCACGCACAATATCCCTTGCGACACGGTCAACGGCAGCAAGTTTGGCGCCAGACTGCTTAAGGTGAGCCGTCATTGGCGTATCGGTTGGCCCCGGCTTGATTAAAACAACCTTGACCTTGCTGTTTGCTAAACGGTGTTGCAAGCCTTGCACATAGCGCGTAACCAATCCCTTGGCGGCTCCATAGACATAGTTGGATTTTCTACCCCGATCGCCCGCCACCGATCCAATCACAGCAAGTGTTCCACGATCAGCCTTTTGCATGTGCATGGCAAAAGCCTCGGCAAACAGCACAGGCGAGACACCATTTACCTCTAGCGATTCTTTACAGAGGTTTAGATCCAGCTGGCATAACTGCTGGTCGGGCAGTGAACCATGTGCGATAAGAGCAATATCCACATTTCCTTTGCTGAATAACTGGTTAACCACAGCTTGAATTTGTGTTGGATCAAGAAAGTCTACCGTGATGCTGGTGATTGTCGTATTCGGAGCGCGCACCTTCAGATCGGAGGAAACTCGGTCAAGCTTTTCCTGATTTCTGCCTAGCAGAACGATCTCTAACGGGTTCTCTTTCGCCCACACCCGCGCGCACTGCTCAGCGATCGCTGAAGTGGCGCCGATGATGACGATTCTCTTTTTTTGTTTCATTCAACTTCCGATTAGGCGGCGTGAGAGACCTGAGCTAATGCCCGGATCTCGGTACTGGATAAATTCGGCTAAACGCGGATAGCCAGCCTCGAACAGTTCTTTGGGCATACGCGCATCTTTGGCTGGATAGAGTCGGCCTTTAGCCTCGCGTACAATGGCATCCAGTCGTTTGAAGAGTTTGTGGGTGCGCTCGCCGCGATTAGGGAAATCCAGCGCCAATGTCACCCCGGGTTGCGGAAAGCTCATCATTCCGACAGACTGGCGGTTGCCAAAAGTCTTCAGGACAGCAAGGAACGAACCATCTCCCGACCTAGCGATTTCCTTGAGCATGGCCTGAACCGCGTCTTGCCCAACTTCGCGTGGAACCAAACTCTGATACTGGAAGAAGCCCTTCGGGCCGTACATTCGGTTCCACTCGAGTAGGTTATCCAACGGATAGAAAAACGACTCGTAGTGCGTGATAGCCCGCCTGGCTAGCCACTTCTTGTAGTGGTAGTAGGCCATGTTGAAGGTGCGTAACGTCAGCCGATTCACCAAGGAAAAGGGCGGCACTACCGGCATGGTCAGCTTACGCCCCTGAGGTGCGGGGCGATCTCCAGCGTTGGTATGGTTTGCACGCATGAACAAGCCGCGCCCACCGCCCCCTGTAATGCAGTCAATCCAGGACACAGTGTACTCCCAATCGGCCTCAGAATCATCTGCGAGCAAGAAAAACTCGTCAAGATTGGCGTAGGCGACGGTTTCAGTGTCCAACCACGGACCATCCACACGGCGCAACTGGATCTCTGCTTGGG